>CAZPBH010000119.1:0-6682 GCA_964584645.1 uncultured Rhodospirillales bacterium
AGCGCCCCCGCCCAGATGCCGGCGAACAGCCAGATCCTATCCGCCTGGCCGCGGCGCAGCAGCATCGGCAGCAGCCCGCCGAACAGGCCGGAAATCGCTCCGGAGGCCCCGATCACCGGTACGGCCGAATCAAAATAGAGCACCATGTGCGCGAGCAGCGCCAGAACGCCCGTCGCCGTGAAGAACGCGATCATGCGCCGCGCGCCCAGAAGCCGCTCGATACCGGAACCCAGCGCCAGCAGCATGACGCCGTTCATCAGAACGTGCATCGTACCGGCATGCACGGCCATGTAGGTCACCGGGCTGAGAACGGCCTGCCAGCCGAACCCGGCTCCCCCGCCATAGCGCGCGGGCACCACGCCGAGATTGAAGATCATCCACCGCGCCAGCGCCTCGGGCAGCAGGATCTGCACCAGATGCACACCAACGATGATCAACAGCAACAGCGTCACGCCCGGCGGCAGATTGAGCGCCGGCGGCACAGGGCTGCCTGCGGGACCGGGGGTGCCCCCAAACCGGGGACGCTCGGCCCGCCGGCCCGGAAACGGGGTGATGTTGTCCCGGCCACCTTGCGGGTCCCGGTCGTGGGGAGGCTGGGGATCGCTCATCCCTTCCATGTAGGGCGGCTGCGGTGAATCCCAGCGGCGATCTCGTGACGACGGTGATCATCGCAGTCGCCGCCGCGGCGCTGGTCGGTCTGGCCCTGTGGCGGCAGGCCCAGCCCTATGAGCCGGGGCAGATCTGGCGTCTGCCCTGGCCGGTTCTGGCCTATTGCGGCATATTGGTGCTGGTATTGGCGCTGGCGCATCTGATCACGCTGGTGACGGGCCGGCCGTTCACAGGGCGCATGGGCTTCTAGCGCGGATCGTGTTCGGATTGAACGCGTGAATCCGCTCTAACTTGTTATGAATCCCAACAAATTATCCGATCAGATGATCCTGTCTGATCGAAACTGGCTCTGGCGCGGATCCCATGCGCCCCCGACCGTCGCTGCGCTTCAACCTTGGGCGCGCTGCATTGCCTCCACCGCGATGGCGGCGAGCCTTTCGGCCACCCCGCGATAGGCCAGCGCCCGCGCATCGGCCGCATTGCCGGCCACCCCACGGGCATAGACCCCCTGACAGATCGCGGCGAAACGGAAGGCGGCAAAGGCCTTGGCCACCTGCCAGCGCTTGCCCGGTCCCGAGGTGCCAGGGTCCAGCGTGCCCCAATCATCACCCGTCAGCTCGGCATAGTGTGCCAGGGTCGCGCCTTCCTCCGGCACGCCCTCTGGCAAGGGGGCGCCGGCCAGCCCGGGCAGCGGTGCCTCGGCCGCATCGCCCGCGCGCGGCAGATCATAGGCAAGGCACATGAAGGCCAGATCCGCCAGCGGATGGCCCAGGGTGGCCAGCTCCCAGTCCAGCACCGCCGCGATCTTCGGCTGATCGGGGGCGATCACGAGATTGCCCATGCGATAATCGCCATGCACCAGCGCCGTGGCTTCGGGGATGTGTTCCACGTCATCGGCCAGCCAGCCGGCCAGCTTATCCATGCCGTCCAGCGGCGCGTCGGGGATGGAGGCCTGATATTGCTTCGTCCATGTGCGCACCTGTCGGCCGAGATAACCGCCCGGCTTGCCGAAATCGCCAAGACCATGAGCGGCCGGGTCGAGCGCATGGAGGGCCGCCAGCACCTCCACCTTCTGGTGCCAGATCGCCGCCCGCTCCTCCGCGCTGAAGCCGGGCAGGCCGGGGTCCTCGATCACCCGGCCTGGCACATGATCCATCACATAGAAGAGCGTGCCGATGATGCCCGGATCCTCGCACAGTCCCAGCATCGCCGGCACGAGCACGGGCGTGCCCTCAAGCGCGGCCTGCACCTTGTGCTCACGGTCCACAGCATGGGCGCGCGGCAGCAGCTCGCCCGGTGGCTGCTTGCGCAGCACCATGCGCCGGGCCGGTGTTTCCAGCAGGAAGGTCGGGTTGGATTGGCCGCCCGAGAATTGCCTGACGCCAAGCGGCCCCTGATATCCCGGCACCTGCGCGGCGAGCCAGCGTTCGAGTGCCGCCTCGTCGAAACGGTGATTGGGCCGGACCGCTCCGGCCTTGCTGGCAGATATCCCGGTCATGCCGTGCGGATATGGGCGCCCCTCGGGCAGGCACCAGCGAAGCGGTTGACCCTTCGCAGAAAATGGGCCGCTATAGCGTCCGTCGACGGCTGGACGGAAAGCATACCCCATGAACAACGGTCAGATGGAACGCTGCGATATCGCGATCATCGGGGCCGGTATAGGCGGGCTGACCTTCGCGCTGGCCGCTCTCAGGCGCGGGCTGAACGTGCGCATCTTCGAGCAGGCGCCGAAGATCGAGGCCGTCGGGGCGGGCATCTCGATCGCGCCCAACTCCCTGAAAGTGCTTCATAAGCTGGGTCTCGAGCAGGATCTGGCCGAGCTCGGCTGCTATCCGCGCGCGGGCATCATCCGCGATGGCGCCACCGGGGAGGCGTTGAGCGAGACGGCCTTTGACGATTACCGCGACCATTTTGGTGCACCCTATCTGCAGATCCATCGGGCCGATCTGCACGAGGTGATCCTGCGCGCCGCCAGCGGGTTGACCACGCGGCTGCTGGCGACCGACCATCAGCTGAGCGCGCTGGCGCAGGATGCGGACGGCGTCGAGCTGGGCTTCGCCAATGGTACCAGACTGCGCGCGGCCGTCGTGGTCGGTGCCGACGGGCTGAAGAGCCGGACCCGGGCCGCCCTGTTCGGGGAACGCCCGGCCCGCTACACCGGGGTCGTGGCCTGGCGCGGTACGGTGCCCACCCATCAGCTGCCGAAGGAATCGCGGTTGATGGACAGCAATGTCTGGGCCCTGCCCAACCGCTCCATCGTCCAGCACCCGGTCTGTGCGGGCCGCGAGATGCATTTCTCCGGCCTTGCCAGCGACCAGCCCTGGACGGAGGAAAGCTGGACCGTGCGCTCGACCGTCGCGGAGATGGTCGGGGTGTTCGAGGGCTTTGCGGCTCCGATCATGAACGTGCTGACCGGTCTGCGCCCGGATGCGGTGTTCAAGTGGGCGCTGCATGATCGTGACCCGCTGCCCACCTGGGTCAAGGGCCGGGTGGCGCTGCTGGGCGATGCCGCCCACCCCATGTTGCCCTTTCTGGCGCAGGGCGCCTCGATGGCGATCGAGGATGCCTGGGTGCTGGCAACAGCACTCGGCGGCGATATGGCCAATATCGAGGACAAGCTGCAGAGCTATGTGGCGGTGCGCCACCCCCGGGCCACCTTCGTGCAGCTCGGCGCGCGGGCGGCGCGGGAGAAGCTCGCCGGCTTCTCGCCCGAGACCGAGCGCGACGAGCCGATCCTGAGGCCCGACACGCTGTTCGGCTGGGACCCTGACCAGGCCGATCTCGACCTCCACCAGTTCGACGTCACCCGCTTCGAGGGTTGAGCTTCATGGTCACGATTCATCATCTGGAACAATCGCGCTCGACCCGCGTGATCTGGCTGGCGGAGGAGATGGGCCTGCCCTATCGCCTTGATGTCATCAAGCGCGACCCCGAGACCTTTCGCGCGCCGCGCTCGATGGCCGATCTCGACGGGCTCGGCAAGGCACCGATCATCACCGATGAGAGTGCACCGGGTGGGCCGGTCAGCCTCGGCGAGAGTGCCGCGATCCTCGACTATCTGACCACCCGCCATGGCGGGGAGGCGTTCCGCGTCGCCCATGACGAGCCCGGCTATCCGGAATTCGTCTTCTTCCTGCACTATGCGGAAGGCTCGCTGGGGATGCCGGTGGTCAGCCTGATGATCCACAAGGTGCTGATGGGCGGGCAGGGTGACGAGATCACCCTGCTGAAGTTCTTCGAGGCCGATGCGAAGCGCCACATGGCCTTCATCGAGGCGCGTCTGGGCGACGGGCGCCACTTCATCGCGGGCGGGCGGTTCACCATCGCCGACATCATGCTGGGCACGATGCTGGACTATGCCCGCCGTGTCGGCCTGACCGAGGATCATGCCCACCTCACCGCCTATCTCGGCCGGCTGGAAACCCGCCCGGCCTTCCAGAAGGCGCAGACATTCGGATGAGCCGTGCGGGCGGAGGCTGGCATGCGGCAGCCCGGCCATCGCAGAACGGCTCTTGATCCCGCTGCCGGTTCCTGCGAGGGGATGGCACCATGGCTGTTGAGATCGATCCGCTTCCGCTGCCCGGGCTGTGCCGGGTCCGGCCCCGCCGCCATGAGGATGCGCGCGGCTGGTTCATGGAGAGCTTTCACGCACGCGATCTGGCCGAGGCCGGGATCACCTGCAGCTTCGTGCAAGACAACCATGCCTATTCGCGCGCGGCCGGCACGGTCCGCGGGCTGCATTTCCAGATACCGCCCCACGCGCAGGACAAGCTCGTCCGGGTGGTGCGGGGGGCGATCCTCGATGTCGTCGTCGACATCCGGCACGGCTCACCGACCTTTGGTCGGCATGTGGTGGCGCCGATGCAGGCCGATGGCACGCAGCTTTTCGTGCCCGCCGGGCTGGCGCACGGGCTGGTGACGCTGGAGCCCGATACCGAGGTGCTCTACAAGGTCTCGGCCCATTATGCGCCCGAGCATGATCGCGGCATCGCCTGGGACGATCCTGATCTTGCCATCGCCTGGCCGGAGATCGCCGATCCGGCAACGCTCTCGGGCAAGGATCGGCAATGGCCACGCCTCAAGGACCTGCCCGCACATTTCACCCTTGAGGGCAGCCCGGCATGAAGGTGCTGGTGACGGGCGGGGCCGGCTTCATCGGCTCGGCCCTCGTGCATCGGCTGCTGGCCGAACCCTCGATCACGTCGATCGTCAATCTCGATGCCCTGACCTATGCGGCCAATCCGGAGACCGTGAGGGCCTTCGAGGCGGAGCCGCGCCATCATCTGGTGCGGCTCGACCTGCGCGACGCGCCAGCCCTCGCCGAACTGATGGTCGCCGAGGCGCCGGATGCGGTGGTCCATCTCGCCGCCGAAAGCCATGTCGACCGCTCCATCGACGGCCCGGCCGCCTTCATCGAGACCAACATCACCGGCACGCACAACCTGCTGGAGGCCGCACGCGCCCACTGGCAGGGACTGGATGACGCGCGCCGGGCGCGCTTCCGCTTTATCCATGTCTCGACCGACGAGGTTTTCGGTTCGCTCGGGCCGATAGGAGCTTTCTCCCTCACCTCGCCCTACGCGCCCAACTCGCCCTATGCGGCCTCCAAGGCGGCGGCGGATCATCTGGTGCGCGCCTGGGGGCATACTTACGGCCTGCCGGTCATCGTGACCAACTGCACCAACAATTACGGGCCGCGGCAATTCCCGGAAAAGCTGATCCCGCTGGTGATCCTGAACGCGCTGGAGGGCAAGAAGCTGCCCGTCTACGGGCAGGGCACGAATGTGCGCGACTGGCTGCATGTGGACGACCATGCCGAGGGGCTCTGGCAGGCGCTGAGCCGGGGGAGCGTGGGTGCCACCTACCTGTTTGGCGGCGAGGCCGAGCGCACCAACCTGCAGGTCGTCGAGGCGATCTGCGCTGTCCTCGACCGGCTGGTGCCCGTATCCACCCCAAGGCGCGCGCTGATCACCCTTGTCACCGACCGGCCGGGCCATGATCAGCGCTATGCGATGGACATCGCCGCAACGCGTGCGGAACTCGGCTGGGCGCCGGGCGTCGATTTCGAAACCGGGCTGGAGGCGACGATCCGCTGGTATCTGGAAAATGAGGGCTGGTGGCGGCCGGTCCGCGAGGGCCATTACGCGGGCGAAAGGCTGGGCCTCGGCGCGGGGGCGCGATGACGCGGCTGCTGCTGACCGGGGCCGGCGGCCAGCTGGGGGAGGCGGTGCGCCGCCTGGCCGGCGCGGAATGGGCGTTGATCGCGCTGACACGGGCCGATCTCGACATCGCGGATGAGGCTGCCGTCGCCTCGGCGCTCGACACCCACCGCCCGGAAATCATCGTCAATGCGGCCGCCTATACGGCCGTCGACAAGGCCGAGAACGAGCCGGAGCTGGCGTTCCGGGTCAATCGCGACGGGCCCGGCCATCTGGCAGGCCGGGCGGTGGAGCGCGGGATCCCGATCCTGCACATCTCGACCGACTATGTGTTCGATGGCACCAGGGCGACGGGCTATCGGGAGGATGATCCGACCAACCCGCTCGGCGTCTATGGGGCCAGCAAGCTGGCGGGCGAGGCAGCGGTGCTGGCCAGCGGGGCGACGTCGCTTATCGTGCGCACCTCCTGGCTCTATGGCGTGGCGGGCGGCAATTTCGTGAAGACCATGCTGCGCCTGGCCGGCGAGCGCGACGAGCTGAGGGTGGTCGATGATCAGTTCGGCTGCCCGACCTTCGCCGATGATCTGGCGCTGTGTGTGCTGGAGCTGGCCGGCCGTCTGGCGCGCGGCGCTATCGCACCGGAAGCTCTGGGCATCGTCCATGCTGCGGGCGCCGAGGCGATGAGCTGGGCTGCCTTCGCCCGGGCCATCGTCGCGACCGCTATGGCCGAGGAGGCGCGCCCGCGCGTCACGCCGATCACCACGGCCGAGTTTCCGACCCCGGCTCGGCGCCCGGCCAACAGCGTGCTGGCGACCGACAAGCTGGCAGGGCTGCACGGCCTGCATCTTCCCGGCGCCAGCGATGCCCTCCCGAGGATGCTGGCCGCCCTGCATAGCGCGGCCTGAGGCTCAGGC
>CAZPBH010000120.1:0-3692 GCA_964584645.1 uncultured Rhodospirillales bacterium
GCCACTCCTGCAGGTCACCGATCTTGCCGTCAGCTTCGGGCAGGGCGCGCGCGCCAGCATTGCTGTCGATGGCGTCTCCTTCGGGCTGGAGAAGGGGGAGACGCTGGCGCTGGTCGGCGAAAGCGGCTCGGGCAAATCGGTTTCGGCGCTGTCCATCCTGCAGCTTCTGCCCTATCCGAACGCGCATCACCCCTCGGGCTCGATCCGCCTGCAGGGGCAGGAGCTGATGGGCCTGCCCGAGCGCGAACTGCGCCGGGTGCGCGGCGACAGGGTGGCGATGGTCTTTCAGGAGCCGATGACCTCGCTCAACCCGCTCCACACCATCGAGCGGCAGGTGGGCGAGGCGCTGATCCTGCATGCCGGGATGACCCGCGCACAGGCCCGCACCCGGGTGATCGAATTGCTGACGCTCGTCGGGCTGCCCAATGTCGAATCCCGCCTGAATGCCTATCCGCACGAGCTTTCCGGCGGTCAGCGCCAGCGGGTGATGATCGCCATGGCGCTCGCCAACGAGCCCGACCTGCTGATCGCGGATGAGCCGACCACCGCCCTCGACGTGACCATCCAGGCCCAGATCCTGGACCTGCTCAAGGACCTGCAAAAGCGCTTCGGCATGGGCCTGCTGCTGATCACCCATGATTTCGGTGTGGTCCGCAAGATGGCCGACCGGGTCTGCGTGATGCAGAAGGGCAGGATCGTCGAGGAAGCCGGGATCGAGCGGCTGTTCGCCGCACCACAGCACCCCTACACCAGGGCCCTGCTGGCGGCCGAGCCGAGCGGCACGGCCCTGCCGGTCAACCCGGAAGCGCCGGAGGTCCTGAAGGCCGAGGATGTGAAGGTCTGGTTCCCGATCAAGGCCGGCATCCTGCGCAAGACGGTCGACCATGTGAAGGCGGTGGACGGCATCTCCTTCACCCTGCGCGCGGGCCAGACCGTTGGCGTGGTTGGGGAAAGCGGTTCCGGCAAGACGACGCTGGGTCTCGCCCTGCTGCGGCTGATCGAGGGGCAGGGGCGGGTCGTCTTCATGGGCCGCGATGTGCAGGCGATGAAGGCGAAGGCCCTGAGGCCCCTGCGCCGGCAGATGCAGATCGTCTTTCAGGACCCCTACGGCTCGCTCAGCCCGCGCATGTCGGTGGGCGGGATCATCGAGGAGGGGCTGAAGATCCACGAACCGGCCAGTAGCGCGGCCGACCGGGCGCGCGCCGTCGAGGAGGCGCTGCTGGCCGTGGGGCTGGAGCCGGCGATGCGTGATCGCTACCCGCACGAATTCTCCGGCGGCCAGCGCCAGCGGATCGCGATTGCCCGGGCCATGGTCCTGCGCCCGCGCTTCGTCGTGCTGGACGAGCCGACCTCAGCCCTCGACATGAGCGTGCAGGCCCAGATCACCGATCTGTTGCGCGCCCTGCAGGCCGAGCATGAGCTGGCCTATCTTTTCATCAGCCATGATCTGAAGGTCGTCCGCGCGCTGGCGAACGAGATCCTCGTCATGAAGGATGGCCGGGTCGTCGAATCCGGCCCGGCCGAGCAGATTTTCGAGGCGCCGAGGGAGCTCTATACCCAGGCCCTCATCAAGGCGGCCTTCGAGCTGGAGACCATCGGCTGAGAGGCGACCCTCCTCACCCCCACCCTCTCCTCCAAGGAGGAGAGGGGGTCTCAAACAGCATTCCCTCTCCCCTGCGGGGGAGAGGGCTAGGGTGAAGGGGGCAAGCCATCAGCCCGTGCGCACAGTTGCCAGGATCGCCTCGGCGATACCCTGCCAATCATTGAAGATATCCTCGTCGGAAAAGCGCAAGATACGCCAACCCTTGGTCGCGAGGGCGGCCGTCCGTTCGGGATCCCTGGTGCTGTCATGGCCACCACCATCGATTTCGATGAGCACCATGAACCTCGGAATGGCGAAATCTGCGATATAGGGTCCGACAGGGTGCTGGCGTCGTACCTTCAGCCCATCAAGCTGACCATTTCGGACGCGATCCCAAAAAAACCGCTCGGCCCGGGTGGGGTGACGACGCATGCGGCGGGCATGCGAAATGATGCGGCGCGTCGTTCGGCTGGGCATGGGGCTGGAGTCCCTCCTCACCCCCCCCTCTCCTCCCGGGAGGAGAGGGGGGTCTCAAACAGCATTCCCTCTCCCCCGCGGGGGAGAGGGTTGGGTGAGGGGGTAGTGAAAGCCGCTCAGCCGCTCGGTTAGACCTTCGTCGCGAAACTCTGCTTGAGGAAGCCGAACAGCGGCTCGTCCTCGGTCTCCAGCGTGAAGCCGGTGTCCTTCAGCATGGCGTGGAAATCGGCATGCATGAAGCCCCAGCTATAGGGCTCGCAGTTTTCCATATGGTCGAAATCCATGAAGAACTTCATCACCGGCGGCACCATGCCCTGATGGTTCGGGAAATCGAGGATGGAGAACACCGCGCCCGGCCGCATCACGCGATGCAGCTCCTTCAGCGCCTTTTCGGTCACATCCAGCGGCAGTTCGTGGAACACGATCATCGAGCCGACCATGTCGAAATGATCGTCGGGATAGGGCATGTCCTCGATCAGCGCCTGCCGGAAGGTCACATCGACGCCCAGATCGACCGCCCGCTTGTGGGCATAGCGCACCATGGGCAGGGCGACGTCGATCGATTCGACCTCGGCCTCGGGAAAGCGGTCCTTGAGGGCAGTCGCGAACTGGCCGACCGAGCAGCCGATATCCAGAATGCGCGCGACCTTGCCATCCTTCGGCAGGCGAGCGAGGGCCGCACCACCTTCATGCACCTCGTCCTGGTCGTTCAGCCCCTGGAAGAAGACCTTGGTGCCGTAATGATAGACATAGCCGGCCAGCGGATCCTCGACATAGCCGCCCGGCTGCAGGTGAATTTCCCGCTTGGCATAGTCGGGGACGACGAAATCGGGATCGTAGATGACCTTGCCGGGGCCCTTGCCTTCATAGGCATCCAGCTCGGCCTTCAGCGCGTCCTCGCGGCGATAGATGCTCTCGACCACCCGGCGCCACATCATCTGCTGATGGCTGCGCATGACCCGCTTCCAGGCCTGCACCTGCGGCACGGGGTCGAGGGCGCGGCGAATGTCCTCGATCTCCGCGTCCAGGGTCTGCTGGGCGTCGATCTGGTTGGCTGCCAGCGCGACCGCCATGGACGGCACGGCCTTGCCGAACATCTCGCCCAGCGCGAAGTTGCGGAAGCCGCCGACGAACTGCTCATAGGCCTCGTCGTCGAGCGTGGTCAGCCTGAGTGTGCGGCCATCAAGGCCACGGTCCATACCCTGCAAGATCATCAGCCTGCCTCCTTCCTTTCCTGTTTCTGATAGATGTTCTGGCTCTGGTCGAGCGGCCCGCCCCCGCCATCGGCGCCAATCTCGGCATAGGCGCGATAGAGGCGTTTGGCGAAGGCATCGGCCGCCTGCGCCTGCGCCTTCTGTTCCTCGCGCGTCGGCTGGTACATTTCGATGTCGGCGCGGGTGATGCTGCCCTTCTGTTCCAGCAGCGTTTCGATCACGTTGAGCCGCGCCCGGTTGACCCAGATCTCCGCCCCCAGTTCGAGGGTCACCTCGATGATGCGGTCGAGCGCCGGATGGTCGGTATAGACCGGCTTGCGGTCGATCTCCGCCTCCAGCTTCGGGCCGGTCGGGGCGGGGTGGGCTTCAGCCATGGTCGTTTCCTGTCATGCTGATGGGGTGGGATGCTATTGCCGGTT
>CAZPBH010000120.1:3702-4043 GCA_964584645.1 uncultured Rhodospirillales bacterium
GGCCATCAGGTCGGCCACGAAGGCTTCGCGTTCGGCGGCCAGCTCCGCCTCCAGCGCCTCATCGGGCTGAAAATGGGCGAGGTCGTCGCTGAGGTCGATGCCCCTTTGCTTCAGCAGCGCCTCGGTGATGCGCTGGCGGTCCTTCACGATCCAGATCTCGCGGGCGAGGTGGATGACGGCCCGGCCCAGATCATCGATCTGGTCGGGCCCGAGCATCTTGCGGCTCATGCCGGCTTCCGCGCGGTGACGACCCAGGGGTAGTTGCGGGTGGTGTCGGTCGCGTAGCTCTTCGCATCCACGAACCCTGCCGCCTCGGCCTCCGCGGCGAGATCGAGGCTGGC
>CAZPBH010000120.1:4053-6670 GCA_964584645.1 uncultured Rhodospirillales bacterium
GCGCCAGACGCCGAGCTTGTCCATGGAGTCATAGCGGGTGACATCGCTTAACAGCAGGTCGCCGCCGCGCTTCAGCACCCGGAAGGCCTCGCGGAACACCTTGCGGATCACCTCTGCCGGGAGCTCGTGCAGCAGGATGTAGCTGCAGGCGAGGTCGAAATGGGCGTCGGGAAAGCCGGTATCCTCGGCCAGCCGGCGGAACAGCTTCCAGCTGTGGCCCCGCTCATTGGCGAAACGCTGGGCCTGTTCCAGCATCCTGAGGCCCGGATCGACACCCCAGATCTCGGCCTGCGGATAGGTGTCGGCGAGCGCCAGCGTGAAATGACCGCTGGAGGTGCCGAATTCGACGATCCGGCCATAATCGTTGCGCGGCAGTTCCTGCAACACGGCGCGGCGCATGGCGAAGATGTCGCCGCCGAAGGTCTTGTTGACATAGGCCTTGTGGATCAGCTCCCCATGGACCCAGCCCATATGGTCATGGCCTTCCCAGCCGCCGGTGGTGCGGTGGATCCAGTGATCGGCCCAATAGGCCGGCGGCTGCCAGTCCTCATTGCGCTCAAGCGTCGTCGGCCCGTCGAGCAGGGCGTCGAGCTTCGGCTGGATTTCGGGGCGGATTTCCTCAAACGCGGCGATGGCGCTGTCGCCATGCTCGACCGCCAGAAAATCGCCCAGCAGATTGTTCACCCGAAACGCCTTCGAATCGTCCAGCGCCCGGTCAACCTGGTCCAGCCGCTGATCCAGATCGTCGGCCAGGCTGTGCTCGTTCAGCTGGGCCTTCTCCATGTCGGCCTTCCATTTTGGCGCCAGGGCCCCGGTTCCCTTCGCAAGGGCGGCGAGAAAATCGAGGCTGGCGCGGCCGCGCTGGCGCAGATGGAACTCCATCGGGTCAATCCTTCCTTGGTGCGAAACTCTGGCTGCTGGCCATATCTATTGATTATGGCCACGGCTGCGGCGGTCGTCCACCTGCGCGGGCGTCCGGGACCGACCTGCAGTCCGGACATAGCGCCGTGAGCCTCAGCCATAGAAAATGGTGAACTCTGGCGTTGACGTGCACGGGGCTTATCTGCTCTCTCGCAGTGCGTGCACGGCCTTGGGTTTATTTGCGCAGGCCGGCGTCTCAAATCGGGCTGACGCACCATCCGACCCACTCATTCCGGGCAGCATCGACGATGAACATCCATGAATATCAGGCCAAGGGCCTGCTGCGCGATTATGGCGTCGCCACGCCGAAGGGCGGGGTCGCCTACACGCCCCAGGAGGCCGTCGCGGTCGCCAAGGACCTTGGCGGTCCGGTCTGGGTGGTGAAGGCCCAGATCCATGCCGGCGGACGCGGCAAGGGCGGCGGCGTGAAGATCGTCAAGTCGCTGATCGATGTCGAGGAAGCGGCGAAGGCGATGATCGGCATGCAGCTGGTCACCCATCAGACCGGGCCGGAAGGCAAGGAAGTCCGCCGCCTCTATGTCGAGGAAGGCTGCGACATCAAGCGCGAGCTCTACCTCTCGATGCTGGTCGACCGGGGCAGCGGGCGCGTCACGATCGTCGCCTCGACCGAAGGCGGGATGGAGATCGAGGAGGTCGCGGCCAGCCAGCCGGACAAGATCGTCACCGTCGATATCGACCCGGCCGTCGGGCTGCAGGGCTTCCATACCCGTCAGGTGGCCTTCGCGCTGGGCCTCGAGGGGGCGCAGGTCAAGAACGCCTCGAAGTTCCTCGCCGGCATGTACAGGGCCTTCACCGAGCTCGACGCCGCGATGATCGAGATCAACCCGCTGGTCGTGACCGGGGCAGGCGATGTGCTGGCTCTCGACGCCAAGATGGGGTTCGATTCCAACGCGCTGTTCCGTCACAAGGATATCGAGGAACTGCGTGACGAGACGGAAGAGGACCCGACCGAGCGTGAGGCGGCGGTCCATGACCTCTCCTATGTGAAGCTCGATGGCAATATCGGGTGCATGGTCAATGGTGCCGGCCTCGCGATGTCGACCATGGACATCATCAAGCTCTATGGCGGCGCGCCGGCCAATTTCCTTGATGTCGGTGGCGGCGCCACAAAGGAGCGTGTGACCACGGCCTTCAAGCTGATCCTGTCGGATGCGAATGTGGAAGGCATACTGGTCAACATCTTCGGGGGCATCATGCGCTGCGACGTGATCGCCGAGGGCGTGGTCGCGGCCGCCCGGGAAGTCAGCCTGCATGTGCCGCTGGTGGTGCGGCTGGAAGGCACCAATGTCGAGCTGGGCAAGGAAATCCTCGCCAAGTCCGGCCTGCCGATCATCGCTGCCGACAATCTCGCCGATGCCGCCGAAAAGGTGGTCCAAGCCGTCAAGGAAGCCGCGTAATGGCCGTTCTCGTCAATGCCGATACCAAAGTCATCTGCCAGGGGTTCACCGGCGCTCAGGGCACCTTCCATTCCGAGCAGGCGATCGCCTATGGCACGCGCATGGTCGGCGGGGTGACACCGGGCAAGGGGGGCTCCACCCATCTCGACCTGCCGGTGTTCGATACCGTCGCCGAAGCGCGCGAGAAGACCGGGGCCGATGCCAGCGTCATCTATGTGCCGCCCCCCTTTGCGGCTGACGCCATCCTTGAGGCCATCGATGCCGAGGTGCCGCTGGTG
>CAZPBH010000121.1:0-6665 GCA_964584645.1 uncultured Rhodospirillales bacterium
GGCCGCCGCCTCGCCTTTCGGGTCGATCAGTACCAATGAGCCCGGATAGGTCAGGGCCGTCGGCGCCACCACCGACACCCCCTTCCCCGCCCCGGTCGGCGCGAAGGTGATGAGATGGGCCTCGCCGGTGTAGCGCACCGTCTCGCCCGAAAAGGTCGAAGTGCCCAGAATCAGCCCAGTCTTGCCGATATACTGGAGCTGCTCGGAGACGGTCATCCATCGTGACGTGCCATGGGCGCGCACGCCTTCGGTGTTGTCCTGCCACCGTTGCAGCTCGGCCTCGATGTTCAAGCCGCTCGGTCGAAGCCCGCGCAGGCGTTTGGGCACGAACAGGCGCGGGATGATGTGACCACGCCGCAACGCGTTCAACAGAGGCACCCAGAGCGAGCCGCCCCTAGCCCGGCCGTCCAGGGCAAAATGTCCAACACAGTCGAAGCCCCAGGGCACGAAGGTGCGTACCCAACGCTTCGACCAGCGGAGCATGTAGAGGGCCAGCAGCGTGTGGGCGATGAGAGGGACATAGATGCGGGACTGGTCGTTGAGGTTATGCAATCCCAGAGGACCGAGGAAAATCAGGGTGAGAACGCGCGCCACCGGCTCCCAGATCGCCGCCAGCAGCAGGTAAATGACAACCGGGACCAGAACCGCCACCACGGTGCCGCCGGCCATGCCGATGAGACCGCTGGGCACGCTGGCAGGTGGTCGTCTCAGTGTGCCAGAGGTGGGCCGCGCGCACATCCGCCGGACCATTTCGACGACCCAACCCAGCCATCGGGATAGCGCGATGAGGACAGGCCACAGCATCACCGCCAACGGCATCCAGCTGGTCAGTTCCATGTGCTGAAGCCATGATGGGGACAGGGCGTTCAGCGGCTCAATGAAGCGGGCGGTTGCGCCGCTCAGGATGGATGTCATACAGCCTCCCTTGCTGATTGTATGACAATTCGCCATTTACAATGACGTTGCATTAGCGTATACTACCTCTTAATGGTGGTGATTGCAAGCCGTGTGTTGTACTACACAGGCTTGCCAGGAGAGGGGCTATCGCGCCCCCTCCATGGACCTCCCCCGACCAAGAGCCTCCGAGCCCTTGGAACCTGGGCCGGGAGCCTTCGCGCTCCCAACACCCATGACCAGGGGGAATCCGTTCCCCCATGGACCCCCGGCCAGGACCTTGGCTGTCCTGGACCTGGCCCCCGCGTATCGTCGCGGGACCACTCATGCAGGCGTCGGTGCGGCTTCATGTCAGGGCGCCTGGCAAGACGACGGCACGAGGAGGCGCCCGAGATGACAGAACCGGCCACGGAAACCCGCAGCGAGCTTTTGCAGGTGCGCATGACGCCATCGGAGATGGCCCAGCTGCGCGACCATGCCGCACGCGGTGGCCTCGGCGTCAGTGCCCATGCCCGGCAGGTGCTCGTGCAGGCCCCTCCCCCGCGCCGGCGCCCGACCCCATCGCTGGAGACCGACCTCCTGGCCCAGACCTTGCGCGAGCTCGGCAAGCTCGGCAGCAACGTCAATCAGATCGCCCGGCGGCTGAACATGGACATGGCCGTGCCGCCGCGCGAGGTCATCGAGGCGATGACCGCCGTGCTCGAGGTCCGCTCCGCCGTGCTCCAAGCGCTCGGCATCGATGAGGAGAGGCCGCGACGATGATCCTGAAATCGACCCAGCGACGCAGCCTTCGGGGCTTGGCCGATCACCTCACCAACACCGACGAGAATGAGCAGGTGACGGTGCTGGGGAGCCGCGACCTGGCCGCCGGCTGGGACACCCATGGTGCCCTCGACGAGCTGCGCGGCCAGGCGCGTCAGGGCAAGGCCCATCACCGCTACCTGCATGCGATGATCTCGCCCGACCAGGAAATGACGCCGCAGCAGTGGGACAAGGCGTGGCAGACCTACGAGAAGGAGTTCGGCCTGGAGAACCAGCCCTACCACGCCGTGCAGCACGCCAAGGGCGACCGCAGTGTCCATCAGCACCGGGTCTACCACACCATCGACGCAGACGGCCGGGCGTTGAATTTCTCCTGGTCGAAGATGCGCAACGAGAAGGTGGCCCGGGTGCTCGAACACGATCTGGGCCACGAGATGACCGCCGGGCGGCACAACACGGCGGTCATGAAGCGGTTGCGTACGGAGGGACGGCCGGAGGTGGCGGACTGGATGGAACGGCACCAGGCGCACAGCCGCGACCGCCCCTCAGCGGAGAAATCCCATGCCGAGTCCCAGCAGGACAAGCGGTTCTCCATCGAACAGGTGTCCGAGCATCTCACCGAAGCCTATCAGCGGACCAAGACCGGGCCGGGGTTTCAGAAGGCGGTCGAGGAGCAGGGCTACCGCTTTGCCCAAGGCCGGCGCGGGCCGGTGGTCCTCGACCCATCGGGTGCCGTGCACAATCCCAGCCGCCGGATCGATGCGGACCGCAAGGAGGTGCGGGGGCGGATGGCCGAAATCGATGCCCAGGGCTTGCCGACCGTCGACCAGGCCCGCGCCGCTCAGAAGACCGCGCCCGACCGGGACAATGCCGCCCAGCAGCTGACGCCCGCCGGTCCCTCGACAGGGCGCGCGGAAACCGACGAGGAACGTCAGGAACGGCGTGAGAATTGGTTCGACAAGGCCAAGAAATGGGTGCGGTCCTGGTTCGCCCATATGGGGCTGATCGACCGCAAGCGGCAGCAGGAGGAGCGTCAGAACGAGCGCGGCGACCGCACAGGCGCGGAGGATGGCCGGGATGCGGCCGCCACACCGCCGGATGCCGCGCGTCAGCGTCCCGATGAACAGCGTTCTGCCCCCTCCCTGGCCCTGGACCGGACACGCGATGGCGATGACCGTGAACCGCGTCAGCGACGGACGCGCCTGCCGCAGGCGGACATCCCAGGATTGACCGATCCGCACAAGACGCAGGTTGAGCGTGACACCCCGCGCACCGATCGATCACGTTCCGACCGTGCCGAAGCCGTTCAGGACGCACCCGATGCCACGCGTTCGGCGGATCGCGTCGCACGTCAGGGCGACAAATCGGACACGCAACGCGCGACACGTCTGCCGCAAGTGGATATGGACGAGCTCATGGCCAAGGGCGCCCAGCAGCGTGCCGAGCGAGAAGAGCGGGACACAGACGCGCAGAGCCGTGAGGAACGCGATGGCCGCGACGGTCGGGGCGACCGTGAGCGCAGCCGCAACGAGGACGAGACAGAGCGTCCCGGCCGCAAACGTGACGACAATGACGGGTTTTCCGACGGGCGTTAGCCCCCTGCCCTACTGGGTCAGCAGCGCATACAGACGCAAGAGAAGCACCGCATAGGCGGGCCAGGATGCCCCAACGGGCAATCCCAGCCCTCCACCCTCCATCAGCTGCGCCCAGGGCAGAGCCGAGGCGCCGACAGCGCCCGTGCCGATCAAGAGCACGCCGGCCAGAGCGATCGGGAGCCATTTACGCATCGAAGCTCTCCCGGATCAGCGCCATGGCCCCCGGCTGGCGGCAGAAACGCACCAGCTCGCTGCGGTATTCGTGACTGAGGCCTTGCCGCTCGGCACCGCGCAAGGCCCATTGCACAACCAGGTTGCCGGCATCGCTGCGTGTGAGCATGCGCCGCCAGATCGAGGGTGCATCACCGGAACCGGCCTGGTGCGTCCATGCCTCCAGGATCAGGTCGCGCACCCGTGTGGGGCCACATGCAAACCGGAAATGCGCACGCGTTCGATGGGTGTTCGTCTCCAGGGGAATCATCCAGGGAGCCAACATGTCTGTCCTCCTTCGGTCAGGGGTTGCGCCTGCTGCAACCCCTGCCCCTGCGGCGAGCAGCGGAAAGGAGGGGTGAACTGCGAACGAGCCCGCCCGGTGTGCGGGACCGGCGGGGCTTTCAGCCCTGTCCAGGGAACGCGCGCCGGGTGCGGCGGCGTTGGCGGTTCAGGGGAGGAAAACGGCGTTTGCCTCCCCTCCCCCATTCAGAACGGTTTGGGTGCTGCCTGTGGTCGAGGACCGGGGCTCGGCCGAGATGGCTCCGGTTTGGGAGACAGATCATGCCCATTCATTGGGCGTGGCGCGGGCGGACCGTAGGGGATCAACGTGGCAGCCAGGCCGTCATGCGCGTCGTCACGGGCGACTGCGCGCATGGCGCAGCCGACAAGATCGAAGCCGGCGTTATGGGCTTCCAGACCGCGCACGATCCAGTCGGTGAAGGTATCGCGCCATTTCGGGTCGTCGAGGGCGTTGTGCAGGATCGGCAGCCATGTGGTGCGGGCACCGATGGCCCCCTGCCCCATTTGCCAGTTGAGTCCCTGATCCAGAGACCAGCCGAACACGGCATAGAAGCGCAACGTGTCCCACGGGGGCGGCAGATGGTCGTCCGGTGGCGCGGACATGGGTGAAACCTTGTGCGGGCGCCCGACCCGGCGGGCGAACTGTGGTAGAAATGTGGTAAGCTTATGACAGTCAGATCAACGTGGGCAAGCATAAAACAAACGGGCAATAAGCAAGATAGCGCGCTATCAGTCTAGCAGTATAGCAGATGTATCAATGCAATAAGGCTTGCAAAGAGCATAAACCAATATCTAAGCTGAGAGACTGTTGGGGAGAGGGGAACAACCAAGAGGCGATATCATGAACACGTCTGAGAAGAGCAACCGCCAACCCTCCCATGTGGTGTTCCATGTGCAAGACCGGGACAAGAGCGAAAAGGGGTTCTGGACACGGATCGGTGCCATGTGGCCCCATGAGGATGGCAAGGGCTTCAACATCCAGGTCAATGTCATGCCGCTTGACGGGCGGTTGACCGTACGCGACGCCGACACGCTGAAGCAGCAATCAAGCTAGCAGCATTGCGCGCAATCGGTATAGCAAGATAGCGTGATAGCAATATGACATGATTGTGTGTCGTGCGATATAGCGAGATGACGCGATAGTGTGCTATATCGCTAGTGTGATAAAAAGATGACAAGATGGCAGGATAAGCCGCTATATCGTTATCTTGTTATTGAATGCAGCGTGATAGGTCGCTAGCATTATGGCAAGTTGGTGCGATAGCGCGCCAGATAGATAACTTGCTATATTGCTATAGGAGCCCTATGCACACCATCGCGATCCTCTCCCAGAAGGGCGGGGCCGGGAAAACCACTCTGGCCGTCAACCTGGCCGTGGCCGCCGATCATGCGGGCAAGGCGACCGCGATCATCGACCTCGATCCCCAGGCCTCAGCCTGCACCTGGGCCGACAACCGGGACGCCCAAACCCCGACGGTCGATTCGATTCAGCCGGCGCGCCTGACCAAGGCCATCGACACACTGCGCGACGCCGGCGCCGATTGCGTGTTCATCGACACACCGCCCTCGACCGAGCAGGCCGCGATGTACGCCACCGAAGTCGCCGACCTGGTGCTGGTGCCCTGTCGACCGGGCTTCCTCGACCTGGTCGCCATCAACCAGACGCTCGTGCATGTGAGCTCACGCGGCAAGCTGGCCGTGCTCGTGCTCAACGCCGTGCCGTCGTCCGCGTCCATTGCCGAGGAGGCCAAGACCGCCGCCAGCACCTACGACGCCGTGGTCGCACCCGTGCAGGTCCATCAGCGGGTCGCCTTCATGCACGCCATGCGCGACGGCTATGGCGTGGTGGAAGCCGAGCCCAAGGGGAAGGCCGCCGACGAAATCAAGAAGCTGTACCGATTTGTGATGAAGGAGCTGAAACATGGTCGCACGTAAACGCAAAGACCTGTCCGCCGCCTTGGCGCGGGCCAAGGAAAGCCAAAGTTTCGAGCCGGGCGCACCCGCAAGCGGGGAGGTGGCCGTGGCGGAACCCCCGAAAGCCGAGCCCAAGGCGCCCGCCATGCCGCCAGCCACCAAGGCGGAGCCGGACGGGCAGGGGAGGGGGCGCAGTGCCAGCCGAGACGGCAAGAAGGCGGTCATCACCTATCTGCCGCCCGATGTGCATATGAATCTGAAAGTGCTCGCCGCCCGCCAGGACACGACCATCCAGGAGCTGAGCGAGCAGGCCTACGACCTGTTGTTCCAGAAATACAACGACTGACAACACGGCGGCTTAAAGCTGGAAAATTCGCAATTTGCGCTTGTTATCGGCAGGTAATTCTCTATTCTGCCCCTAGGAGGCGCATAAATGACGGAATTTTCCGCACCGGACTGGCCCGAGGCCTTTGTATCCGACACCGGCATCAGCCGGGCCGTCAGCCGCGCCGTGCGCGCCGGTCAGCTCCGCAAGCTCGCCTCCCGGCTCTACACCCACAACCTCACCGATCCCCCCGGAGCCATCGTCCGGCGCCATATCTGGTCGATCGTCGCGGGGTATTTCCCCGGCGCCCTGATTGCCGACCGCACAGCCCTGGAGAACGCACCCGCCGCCGACGGTTCCGTCTGCCTCATCACCGAACGGGGTCAGGACATCGCACTGCCAGGCTTCACCTTGCGGCCGCGACGAGGGCAGGGGGCCTTGCCGTCCGATCCGCCTTTCGTCAACGGCCTGCACCTGTGCTCGACCGCGCGCGCCTATCTGGACAATATGCGCCCCACACGCAGCCGTGGCGGCCTTGTCGCCCGTACCCTCTCCCGGCCCGAGCTCGAGGACCGGTTGGAAACCCTGTTGCAGATGAGCGGCGAGGACGCGCTCAACCGGTTGCGCGAGGAGGTGAGGGGGCTTGCGCCCAGCCTCGGCCT
>CAZPBH010000122.1:0-6615 GCA_964584645.1 uncultured Rhodospirillales bacterium
GGGCAGCCTCTTCGAGCGAACTGCGCCAGACCGGCTCGCTCAGCGGCTTCGAGTAGTAATAGCCCTGCAGGAGATCGACGCCGGCATCGGCGAGGAAGGCCGCGTCCTCTTCGGTCTCGACGAATTCGGCGATGGTCTGGAGCCCGAAGCCCCGCGCCAGCTCGATCAGGGAGCGCACGAACATCTGGTTCGTTGGCGATTGCGCGATATGGCGCACGAAACTGCCGTCGATCTTGAGGATGTCGATGGACAGCGCGCGCAGATGCGAGAAGCTCGTATAGCCGGCGCCGAAATCGTCGATGGCGACACGCGCGCCCAGATCGCGCACGGCGTGCACGAAGCGGATGCTCTCTTCCATGTCCTGCATCGCAGCCGTCTCGGTGATCTCGATGATCAGACGGTTGGCGATGGAGGGACGGTCGCGCAGCATGCCGGTGATCTGCCGGAGGATGGCCTTGTCCGACACGGTCAGCGCCGAGATGTTGAGACCGAGATTGATGTTCGGATAGCTCTCCAGATCGGCCCGGGCGAGGCCAAGGGTGAACCGGTCGATCAGCCGCGTCAGGCCGAGCTCCTCGACCATCGGCATGAAATAGCCGGCAGAAATCTCGACATCGTCCTCGCCCACCATGCGCAGAAGGCACTCATAAAGGGCGGTCTTGCCGGTGGCGGCATGAACGATGGGCTGATAGGCGAAGCGGATCCGCCCGGCCTTGAGCGCCCCCACCACGGCCTCGCCGACCTCGATGGAGCGATGATGGCGCTGCTGCTGGTCGATCGACCAGCGATAGTTCACCCAGTCATCGCCGCCGCGGTTCTGTGCCTGGCGCAGCGCCATGTCGGCGCGGGTCAGGATGTCGTTGACGGTCTGGGCGTAGATCGGAAAGGCGACAGCGCCGATGGAGATCGACAGCTGCACACGCCCCTGGGCGATGTCCACCGGGGCGGAACGGAACGCATCGAGCAGTTTCTCGCAGACGGCCGCGACATGGCCCTCCGGACAGCGGCTCAGCACCACGCCGAACTGGTCGTTGTTCAGCCGGCCCATGATGTCGGAGGCTCGCAGGGCCCCTTCCAGCCGCTGGGCAACCTGCAGGACGGCGGATTCGGCCGCCGCCTCGCCGAGACCCTCATGGATCAGGGAAAGCTTGTCGAGCCCGATGATCAGGAAGGCCGCCGGGCCGCCATAGCGCATCGACTGGGCCAGAAGTTCGGCGATACTCTCGCGCAGGCGCTTGGCGTTGTAGAGGCCGGTCAGCTCGTCGAAATTCGCGCGGTGCTCCAGCTCGGCCTCGACCTGCTTGCGGCGGTCGATGACGCGCATCACGCCGATCAGCCGCACCGGCTCGCCGGTCTCGTCGAAATGGGCCGTGCCACGGTCATGGATCCAGGCGAAGCGTCCATCCACACGGCGCAGCCGGAACTCGCAGTCATACCCCGCCTTGCGATGCAGGGAGGCGGCGATGGCTTCCGTCCGCTTGGGCAGATCGGCCGGGTTGATCCGCGTCTTCAACGCGGTTCCACTGGCCAGGGCACGTGGATCATCGGTGCCCGAAAGGGCGGCCAGCGGTCCATGCCAGCGGATCGTGTCATGGCGGAGGTCGATCTCGTAAGCGACGTCGCTGGCGGCGAAAAGAGCGCCGAGCAGGGCATCACGGGTCGCTTGCGGGTCGAACATGTCCATGCTTTTGCGCGTCGTCGGCAAGGGTTAAGCTTCGGATAGCCGGGGAAACGCGCTCGTTGCCTGACCGTCACGCCCCCAATATGACGAGCCTAAGCCAGCACCCTTTCCAACCCCTTAAGTCGGACCGACGCACCGAGGAAATCATGCGGACAGCAGGCCCGCCAGCCCGATGCCCCTGATTCCACATGAATATATCGCGGATTTTTAGGGCCATGCGTTCAGCATTGTGCCCGAAAACGCTACGTTAACCATTTATTATTCTTAAAAAAGTCTTAAAGTCTTTACATCCATGAGGACAGGAGCGCGTGGACTTGCCCCATCCCCGGGCAGGAACGCCGGACGGAAACGACCATGCGCATCAGCGGACCCTATTACATGGACGGCTCCCCGGCTGGTCAGCCGGTCCCGCGCAACGCGCGGCCGCCGGCCCTTCCCGCGCCCTCACGGCCGGCGGTCGGGACGCATGTACTGGAGCCTTCCGGCCCTCCCGTGAAGAATGTGCCGCCGGCCCGATCAACCAGCCTCGCGCTGAGCGGTCAGGCGCCCGCCGCAGCTGGCGAACAGCTCGCCGACCCTATCCTTCGGTTGATCTGCTGACCTGAAGCTGGCTTGCGCGAAGGCGGCTGGCACTTCCGGCGACTGGAATCACGGCGCCTGAAGCGTCTCGGCCATCGTGTCACGATGCGCGAGCGCGACAGCCCCCTCCTCGGCCGGGCTTTCGAGGAAGATCACGTTCAGCGGACCGCCCTGCTGAAAGAACAGCAGGCCGGCAATGGTGGCCCGCTGGTTGTGCAGACAGCCAAGGCGCGCCGTGGCAAGAGAAAGCTCGGCTGCGCCAGCCTCGCTGGTGATCGGCAGGCCGAGATCGGCCTCGAACTCCCCCGGACAACGAAGCTCCAGCTGGTCGATATAATCAAGCATCACCTCGGCAAAGGCGATCTCGTCCTCGACCGGCTCCAGCTGCTTGATGCCGCCGAACAGCGATCCGGCGAGAAAGGCGGCGTCGATGGGCGCGGCCGGGTCATCGCGGACCGGCATGACACGAATGTCCTCGATCCCGGCGGCGCGCACCAGCGGACGGAAGGCTTCCGGCAGGGCCTCGATCCCGCTCGGCGCGCTTGCAGCACGCACACAGCGTTCCAGCCCGGCCAGGGCGGCATCCGCATCCTCAAGGCGCAGGCGCAGGCGCTGCGGGCCGCCCTCCACCGCGAGAAGCGATGCCCGGCCAAGCCGCGCGTGCAGCGCGCGATCCTGCCCCGTCGGCAGAACGAGGATATCGGGCTCCGGGGCAAAGGCCTCTATGGGGATGGGCTGCCCGTCATCCAGAACCAGCTCGACAGTGTAGGTGCGCTTCGCCTCCAGGACCGGATCGGCATAGCCAAGGGCAACATTCAGGGCGCCTTCTGGACTGCGTGCGAAGCCCAGCGTGATCCCGTCCGCGAAATCGGCTTCGGCCGCGCAATAGGCGAAGGCGGAGGTTCCGGGGTCATTGACCGCGACCGTGGTCCACGGGCCGACCATCGCGCGGGGGTCCGCTTGCGCAAGGCTCGACCAGGCAGGCGCAGCGAGCGCCAGGGTCAGCACGAGAAGGCCCATCCACCGCATGGCGCAGATATCGCCGCTCATGCCGGGATCGACAACAGCGGGCCCGCGATGCCTGTATAGAAGGCATAGGCCGCGAACAGCGCCAGAAGCACCGCACTGATATGGTTGAGCCGGATGATCGCCCGGGCGGAAAACAGGTGCCGGATGCGCCGCGTGATGACACACAGGCTCGTCCACCATAGCAGCGAGCCGGCAAAGATGCCGACCGCCAGCGACAGCGAGAGATCCCAGCGGACGAGCATCGCCCCGACCCCGCTGGCCGCAACGACGGCAAAGATGCCCGCCAGCGTCAGCGGATTGCCCGCCGTCAGCAGAAAGCCGGTGCCCACCGCCCCCAGCCCGCCCGCCAGAGCCGGTACCGGGCGTTCCCTGGGCGGGGACGCGAACCAGATCTGGAGGGCCAGCCCCGCCAGAAGCAGACCCGCACCCAGACGAAGCGGTCGCTGATGGTCCATGACCAGGGTCGTCACCGCCACGATCCCGAAGGCCGCGACCAGCGCATAGAGCAGGTCGGCGAGCGCCGCCCCAAGACCGGTCGCCACCCCCGCCGGGAGGCCGTCGGTCAAGGTGCGGCGCATGCACAGCAGGGCGATCGGACCGACCGGTGCCGCCACCGCGACCCCGATCAGCGTGCCCGCGAGAAACGCCGTCACATCATCCAGAACCCAGATCATGGCGGCGTCGTTCAGATCGGTCGGAACGTTGATCCGATCGGGCGCGTCATTTGGCCAGGATGTCCATCACTTCCGCGACCTGAACGCGGGCGCGCAGGATGTAGAAGCCCTGCGTGGCCAGATGGTTGGGCCAGAAATGGCCGTCCAGATCGCCGGAAAGCGTCATGAAGGGCTGCAGAAGGGCCGCGATGCGCAGATTGTCCATCATGTCATCCCAGACCGACTGCGCCCCGCGGTCAGCAAGAACCTGCGCGAAATCGGTCTCCAGCGCCTCGAACAGCATGAAATAGCCATAGAGCCGGCCCTTGTTGCGATAATAGATCTCGAAGTCCCGGGCCGGACGCGCATCGCGATCCTGGCCGAAGGGGACAGCCTCGCCCGCGTTGAAATTCTCGATCTGCGCGGCCGCACTGCCGAGATCGTTGCGCAGCTGACCGAGGGTGTCGATCAGATTGTCGGCGCGCGGCTCGAAGAACGCCTCACCGGAGGCCACCCGCTGGTTGTAGGTGATCAGGAGATCCCGCGCCTGCATGAATTCCTCTTCCGCCGGAACGGTCGGAATCCAGCTCTGGGTGATGTCATAGACCCAGCGGCGCGGGTCGATCGACAGCTTGCCATAGGCCTGGGCAAGATCGGCATCTTCCGCCGAGGAGCGCCGGTTGCGCCCGACATATTGGCGCAGCTGGTCGGTAAAGCGCTGCACCGCATAGAGGATGCCGGCCTGGAAGTTGGGCATGTTGTCGAGATACCAGCCGGGATAGAAGGGCGGGTCGTTGGGCGTCCAGCCGTTGATCTGAACCTCGCGGCGAATGAGCCCGGCCGCCATGTCCACCGCCGCCGAGCCGCCGCGCACCTGTTCGATCGGGCGCCAGGCGGGATCGTCGTCGATCTTGTAGACCACCGCCATGCCGATGAGGATGTAGGCCACCACACCCAGCACCACGAGAAGCACGGTAAGCGGAATGGCGCCCAGCAGCTTCAGCCCGGCCCGTCCGGCTCCCGCCGCGGCCTGGCCGGTCCGCGCCCTTCCCGAGCTGCGCGTAGCGGTAGGGGCCTCGGCATAGACCGGGTCGGCGTCGCGGGTCAGATTGTCGAGATCGAGGTCGAGATCGCGATCATCATCGCTGTTCGAGGATGTCCAGACGGACATGGATCAGGGCTCTCCCCCGGCAGCCGGTCAGACTGAGCTGACGGCGCAGATCAACTCTTGCGGACCTTGCGACCGTAAAGCTCGAGGCGGTGGTCGACAAGCTCGTAACCCAGCCGCTGGGCGATCTCTTCCTTGATGGCTTCGAGCTCCGCGCTCTGGAATTCGTGAACTTCGCCGGTATCCATGTCGATCAGGTGGTGGTGATGATCGAGATTGACCTCGAAGCGCGAGAAGCTCTGGTTGAATTCATGGCGCTGCACGAGGTCGAGCTCGTTCAGCAGGTTGAGTGTGCGGTATACGGTGGCGATGCTGATCGAGGGATCGATGGTCTTGGCCCGCTCGTAGACTTCCTCGACGCTGGGATGATCGGCAGCTTCCGACAGAACGGACAGGATCACGCGGCGCTGGCCTGTCATCTTGAGCCCGGCGGTGATGCACCGCTGCTCCAGATCCTCGGGCCGAACGCTGGTATTCGACAAGGCTTGCATGGCTGTCACCCTCCCGGTTGGTCCCGTGACAGGGAAGTTCAGACTGTACCAAAAAAGCGATCACCGGCATCGCCCAGACCGGGGACGATGAATCCTGCATCGTTGAGGTGGCTATCGAGAGCGGCCGCGTAAACGCTCAGTCCGGGAAATGCCGCATGAATTCGCCTCACCCCGTCGGGCGCGGCCAGCAGGACCAGCATCCGCAGGCGGGCGGGGTCGGCCCCTGCGCGGGTGAGAACCTCCAGCGCATGAACGGCCGAATTGCCGGTGGCCAGCATCGGGTCCACCACGTAGATCGGCCGCCCCGCCAGATCAGGCAGGCGCACCAGGTACCCGATCGGCCGTTTTGTCGCCTCGTCGCGATAGACGCCGACATGGCCCATCAGCGCATTCGGCATCAGCTCGATCATCGCATCGGCCATCCCGAGCCCTGCCCGCAGGATCGGGACGATCACCGGCAATGGCCCTTCCAGAACGGGTGCCTGCATCGTGGCGACGGGCGTTTCGATGGCCGTCGTGCGCAGCGGCATGTCGCGGGTGGCTTCATAGGCGATCAGCAGCGTGATCTCGCGAAGCAGCCGCCGGAAATTGTCCATGGTCTGGCCGCGTTCGCGCATATGGCTCAGCTTGTGCTGAACCAGCGGATGATCGACGACGCGCAGGTCGGGATGGTCGGGATGAGGCTGCAGGGTCATGGGCCGCCTTTCGCTGGGGTCGCCGCCGGTGCGCCCGGTCTCACCTTGCCGTCACCACCCGGTTCCGGCCAGCGTTTTTCGCCTCGTAAAGGGCCGTATCGGCGGCCTTGAGCAGCGCGTCGACATCCTGGCCCGCCCGCCAGGGCGCGACCCCGAAGGAGGCCGTCACGCGCACATCCAGCCCGCCCGGCAGTGCCATGGACGTGGATTCGATGGCACGGCGCAGCCGCTCGGCGATGCGATGGCCGGTCTCCGGATCCGCATCGCGCAGGATGATCAGGAACTCCTCGCCGCCCACGCGAAAGCTGTCATCGAAGGC
>CAZPBH010000123.1:0-6568 GCA_964584645.1 uncultured Rhodospirillales bacterium
GCGCTCGGGGTCGATGCCGGCCGCGATGTAGGCCGCGGTCAGTTCCCGGGTCGAGGCCAGCAGGGCCTCCGGGGGCTGCGGCACCGTCAGCGCATGCAGGTCGACAATCGCGAAGATGCTCTCGTAATCGGCCTGCAGGGCGACCCAGTTCTTCAGGGCGCCCAGATAATTGCCGAGATGGAGCCGGTTGGTGGGCTGCATCCCGGAAAAGATGCGGCGGCCGGCGGGCTGTGGGGCGATGTTGGTCATGGCCTGAACTTGTATGGCGGGGCGTGTGGGGAAGGATCGAGGGGGCAGCGGGTTTATCGACCGCCCGGCCACGCATCGTCAAGCAGCGCCCGACGCATCGCTGCGGCGCAGGGCGGCCAGGACCTGACGCGGGGCCACGGCGCGGAGGGCAAGGCACAGCCCGAGATAAACCGCCGCCCCGCACAGCACCAGCCCGATCAGCAGGAGCGGGCGCAAGCCCGGGGCCATGCTGGCGAAGGGCACCAGCGCAGCCTCAAGAACCAGCAGAACGGCAGCCATGGCAAGGCTCGCCCCGGCAAGGCGGGGAATGCGAAACCGGGCCGTGGCGTCCAGCAACTGCACATGGTTGCGCGCCAGGCTGCGATAGAGAAGCCCTGCCTGCACCCACGCCCCGACCGAGGTCGCAAGGGCGATGCCCAGCACGCCGACGAAGCGGATCAGCACCAGCGACAGGGCGATGTTGACCGTCGCACTGATCGCCGCCGCGATCAGCGGGGTGCGCGTGTCCTGCCGGGCGAAATGCGAGGTCGCGAGGATCTTGACCAGGATCAGGGCCGGGATGCCCGGCGCATAGGCAGCCAGCACCGCCGAGGTCGCCAGCGCATCCTCCACCGCAAAGGCGCCGCGCTGGAACAGGGTCAGGATGATCGGCTCGGCGATGACGATGAACGCCGCCGCCGAGGGTAGCGAAAAGAAGAGACCGATCTCCATCGCCCGGCTGCTGATCCCGATACTGCCGGCGGTGTCCTTCTCCGCCAGCGCGCGCGAGAGCATCGGCAGCAGCGTCATGCCGAGGGCCACCCCGACCACGCCGAGGGGCAGCTGGTTCAGGCGATCGGCATAGAACAGATAGGATACCGCCCCGACCGGCAGCAGCGAGGCCAGCAGCATGTCGATCAGGATGTTGAGCTGCACCATGCCACCGCCGAGGATGCCGGGGCCCATCAGGGCAAAGAGCCGCCTGACGCGCGGCACCAGCCGCGGCCGCCGCAGGCGGGGCAGGCACCCCGCGCCATGGGCCGGCACGAGGATCGCCAGAAGCTGGATGAGGCCGGCGAGGCTGACCGCCGCCGCCAGCCATGGCGCAAGGTCGGCCGGCCCGGGCCGAACCCAGAGCGCCCCCAGCAGGACCATCAGCAGGCACGAATTGAACAGGAGTGGCGAGGCCGCAAAGGGGGCAAAGCGGTTGAGCGCGCCCAGCGCGGCCCCGATCAGGGCGGTGATCGAGATCAGCAGCAGATAGGGGAAGGTCAGCCGCGCCAGATCGACCGCGGCCTGAAAACGGACCGGATCGCCAAGGAAGCCCGGTGCGATGGCCGCCACCAGAGCGCCCATGAACAGGACCGAGGCCAGTGTGGTCGCCAGAAGGGCTGCGGTGAGCCAGGAAGCCGTCTGATCCAGAAAGGCCTGCGCCTCCTTCGGGTCATGGGCGCGGCTTTCTGCATAGAGCGGCGTGAAGGAGACCGCCAGCGCGCCCTCGGCCGTGATGCGCCGGAACAGGTTGGGCAGCTTGAGCGCCACGAAGAAGGCATCGGCGATCGGCCCGGCCCCGAGCAGGGCCGCCAGAAGGATGTCGCGCAGGAAGCCGGCGATCCGGCTGAGGAAGGTCAGCCCGCCCACTGTCGCGAAGGCGCGGCCAAGCGAGAGCGAACGCGGGGCGCCCTCCTGCCTGTCGGGGCCGGGGGCGGTCAAGCGGTGCGGTCCCGCTCGGCCGTTTCGAGCAGCGTGGTCCGGATGTGTTCGAGCGCGGTCGGATCCTCGATCTTCAGGCCGGCCCGGTTCTTGACGTAGAAGACGTCGACCGCCTTCTCGCCATAGGTGGCGACCTTGGCGCTGCCGATCCTGAGGCCGAGTTCGCTCAGGCTGGCGGCGAGATCGTGCAACAGGCCGGGGCGGTCGAGGGCGTTGACCTCGATCACCGTGTGCACGCTGCCCAGGCTGTTGTCGATGATCACCCGGGCGGGTGGCCTGAACACCGCCGAGGCACGTTCCGGCAGCGCTGGCGGCAGGGCGGCAAGCCGCGCCGGCAGGCTTGCGGGGTCTTCCAGCACACCCAGCACGGTCTTGCGGATACGGGCCGAGAAACGCTTCACATCGGGTCCTTCGGGCGCCTGCACCAGAAAGCTGTCGAGCGCGAAGCCGTTGGTGAAGGTCGCCAGCCGGGCCTCGAGGATTTCCGCGCGGCAGGCGGCAAGCGCGCCGGCGATGCGGGCGGCGAGGGCAGGCTGGTCGGGGGTGTAGACAAGGACGGTCGTCACCCCGCGCTCCCGGTCGGTGCGGACCGCCACATTGGTGGTCTCGCCGGCCTCGACGACGTGCCGCACATGCCGGACGATCTCTGCTTCGGGGAAGCTCAGCCAGTAGATGCGCGGCGCCAGCTCGGCGAAGCGGGTGAAGGGTTCGTGCTCCGATTCGGGGAGGAGGTCCCGCACACGCCCGATCGCGGCCTGAACCCGTTCGGCATAGTCATGGGCATCGCTTTCGCCCTCGAGGCGGGCCATCACCCGGCCGTAGAGGGTCTCGAGCAGGGAGGCCGTCCAGTCGGTCCAGCGCCCGGGTCCGACGGCGTTGATGTCCATGCAGGTGATGACCAGCAGCAGCCGGAGCCGCTCGGGCGACTGGATGTGATCGGCCAGCCTGTCGATGACCAGGGGATCGGCGAGGTCGCGCTTCTGGGCCACATGGCTCAACAGCAGGTGGTGGCGCACCAGCCAGGCGGCGGTCTCGCTCTCCTCCTTGGACATGCCGAAGCGCAGGCACAGCTGCTCGGCGATCTCCTGGCCCTCGAGGGAGTGATCCTTGCCGGAGCCCTTGGCGATGTCGTGCAGCAGCAGTCCGGCATAGAGCGCGGTGCGCGAATGGACCCGGCTCATCACCGCTGACGCCAGCGGCAGCCGGTCGGCGAGGCGCCCCGTCTCCAGACGATGCAGCAGGCCGATCGCCTGCAGGGTGTGCTCGTCGGTGGTGTAGACATGGTACATGTCGAACTGCATCTGCGCGATCACCCGGCCGAAGGGCGGCAGGAAGCGGCCCAGCACGCCGGCCTCCGACATGCGCCGAAGGGCGATCTCGGGATTGCGCCGCGAGGTCAGGATCGACAGGAAACAGGCATTGGCGTCGGCATCCTCGCGCACCGCATCGTCGATCAGGTCGAGGCAGCGGGAGGCCGCCCGCAAGGCGGCCGGATGGATGTCGAGATCGCGCTTCTGGGCGACCTCGAAGATGCGGATCATGTCGGCCGGACAGCTGGCGAACTGGTCGGCCCGGGCGATGGTGAGCCGCCCGCCATCGAGTGCGAAGCCCTCGATGTCGCGCTTCAGCCAGGGGGCGGCCCAGGCCATGGCCAGCCCGCCAAAGCCGCTCGGCTTGCGGTGGTCGGCCTCCAGCGTCGCCGCGATGATCCGTGTCAGGTCACCGACATCCTTGGCGGCCGCGAAATAGCGGCGCATGAAGGCCTCGACCGCACGATTGGGGTCGTCATCCTCATGGCCGAACAGCCGGGCGAGGCGCGGCTGAACATCGAAGGTGAGCCTCTCCTCCGCCCGGCCGCGCAGATCATGCAGGGCACAACGCACGCTCAGAAGAAAGGCCTCGGCCTGCTCGAACGCAGCCAGTTCGGCCGGCTCCAGCACACCGCGATCGACCAGCTCGGTCGGCCGGTCGAGACGGTAGATGTGCTTGGCTATCCAGTAGAGCGCGTGCAGGTCGCGCAGGCCGCCCTTGCCGTCCTTCACATTGGGCTCCAGCACATAGCGGCTGTCGCCCATGCGGGTGTGGCGGGCGTCGCGTTCGGCAAGCTTGGCCGCGATGAAGGCCGGTTCACCCTGGGTGAAGACCTCGCTCTCCAGCCTGGCCGTCAACTCCGCATAGAGCGCCGGATCGCCGCCCAGATAGCGGGTTTCCAGCAGGTTGGTGCGGATCTCCATGTCCGTGCGGGCAAGGCGCAGGCAGTCGTCGACGCTGCGCACCGCATGACCCACCTTGCAGTCGAGATCCCAGAGCGCATAGAGCACGCCCTCCACCACCTGCTCGACCCGCGCGGTCAACTTGTAGGGGGTGACGAACAGCAGGTCGATGTCCGACCAGGGCGCCATGTCGCCGCGCGCGGTACCGCCGACCGCCAGCAGGGCCAGCGCCTCGCCGGCGCTGGGATTGGGCGTGCCATAGACATCCTGATCGACATGATCGAACAGGGCGCGCACCAGCCCGTGCAATCCGGCCGCAGTGAAGGCGCTTGAAAGGGGGCCCGCCTCAATGTCCGGCAGCGTGGCGTGCAGGACGTCATGGGCGCGGGACCTTATGGTGGCGATGCCCTGGGTCAGGATACCGCGCGGCACCTGCCAGCGCCCCTGTGCATCGCGCAGGCCCGCCAGCTGCCCGCGCAGGTCAGCCTGCAGCGCGTGGCCGAAACCGTGCACCTCCGCCATGGCGCCGGACAGGGCGGCCGCCGGCGGGATCAGCCCCGCACCGGCATGGGCGGAGGCTTCCTGCTGCCGGGCCTCGGCGCTGCGGGCGATCAGACGGGTGGCGGGCATGACGGACGCCTGAGGGTTCGTGACGCGCTCAGGTTACAGCCCCGCCAGCGCGCGTGCCAGATCGCCGGCCAGATCATCTTCGGCTTCGAGCCCGATGGAGACACGGATGGTGCCCGGCCCGATCCCGACTCGCGCGCGTTCCTCCTCGCTCAGGCGCTGGTGGGTGGTGGTGGCGGGGTGCGTCACCAGCGTCTTCGAATCCCCCAGATTGTTGGAAATCTTCATGATCCCGAGCCCGTTCATGAAACGGAACGCAGCCTCCTTGCCGCCGGCGACGTCGAAGGCGATCAGCGAGCCGCCGGCCTTCATCTGCCGCATGGCGAGATCGTGCTGCGGATGGCTTGGATGCCCAGGATAGCGCAGCTTCGCGATCTGCGGCTGGTCGGCCAGCCATGCGGCCAGCCGGCCGGCCGTGGCGGTCATCCGCTCCACCCTCAATTCCAGCGTTTCCAGCCCCTTGAGCAGCAGCCAGGCGTTGAACGGGCTGAGGGCCGGGCCGGTATGGCGCAGGAAGGGGGCCAGATGCCCGGCAAATTCGTCATCGCACAGGATCGCCCCGCCAAGGCACCGGCCCTGACCGTCGATATGCTTGGTGGCCGAGTAGATCACGACATCGGCGCCCAGCTCGAAGGGCTTCTGCAGCATCGGGGTGGCAAAGACATTGTCCACGATCACCCGCGCCCCGGCATTGCGCGCGCACGCCACCACATGGGGCAGGTCGATGATGTCCAGCGTGGGGTTGGAGGGGGTTTCCAGGAACACGGCCTGTGCGGGACGCGACAGGGCCTCTTCCCATTGCGCCTTGTCGGTGCCGTCGACCATCGTCACCTCGATGCCATAGCGTGGCAGCAGGTCGGTGACGATCCACAGGCACGAGCCGAACAGCGCCCACGGGGCCACCACCCGGTCGCCGGCCTTCAGAAAGCACAGCAGGCTGGAGGCGACCGCCGCCATGCCCGAGCCGGTGCCAAAGCAGCGCGGCGCGCCCTCATAGGCCGCCAGCCTTTCCTCGAAGGTCTTGATGGTCGGGTTGCGGTAGCGCGAATAGACGAAGCGGCTGCCATCCTCGGCGAAGGCGCGGGCGGCCTCCTCCGCGCTCGCATAGACATAGCCGGAGGTCATGAAGATCGCCTCGGCCGTCTCCTCGAAGGGCGTGCGCCGGTGGCCGGCATGCACAAGGGCTGTCTGCGGCAGCCAGGCCGGGTCGATGACGGGATCCATGATGGTCATGAAACGGATACTCCTCGCTCCTTCAGGCCGACCCCGATGATCGTCCGCCACGGGCGGGCGCGATCAGGCGCACGGCAGAAGGCGAGGGACGACCTTTTAGCAGCTTGTTTCCTTGATGCGTGGCCTGCAAGCCGGTCGGCAAATCACCACGCCCTGCCTCTGCTAGACCCCGCCGGCGGCTCTTGTCAAATGCGCTCGTCTCATGCCTCGCCCTCATCGAGAGCGCGCTTGAGGTCATAGAGCGCCTCAAGGGCCTCCCGCGGCGTCATGGCATCGGGGTCGAGTGCCTCCAGCCTCTGGCGCAGGGGGTCGGGTTCGCCGGCAAGGCTCGCCGGTGCTTCAGTCGGGGAGGCAGCAGCCGTGAACAGCGGCAGATCATCGCCCAGCCGCGCCAGCGCCCCGCCGGTATCGCCCTTCTCCAGCAGATCGAGGATCGCGCGCGCCCGGCGGATCACGCTCCGCGGCACGCCGGCGAGTGCTGCCACATGCAGCCCATAGGACCGGTCGGCAGCCCCGCGCGCCACCTCGTGCAGGAAGACGATCTTCCCCTCATG
>CAZPBH010000124.1:0-6525 GCA_964584645.1 uncultured Rhodospirillales bacterium
CGGTGGCGCTCGGCCGTCGGCGCCTCGGGCTGGCACCCGGCCGGCTGCGGCTGGAGGAAAAGCAGGCCGCCGCCGCGGCTGGCCAGATCGCGCTCAGCGGGGCCTGGTCGGCAGCCCTGGCCGCGCACGACCTCACCGCCGCACAGATCCTGCTCACGCTCGAGGATACCGAGAACCGGCGGCGCCATCTCAACGCCCGGGCGACGGCGGAGACCCTGTTCCAGCTGGGCGCGATCCCCGTATTCAACGAGAACGACTCGCTCGCCACCGAAGAGATCCGCTATGGCGACAATGACCGGCTGGCTGCGCGCATCAGCCAGATGGTGGATGCCGACCTGCTGGTCCTGCTGTCCGATATCGACGGGCTCTACACCAGCGACCCCCGGCGTGACGCGGGCGCCCGCCATCTCCCGCTGATCGAGGCGATCACCCCCGACATCCTCGCCATGGCCGGCCCCAGTGCGGACAACCGCGCCTCGGGCGGGATGGTGACCAAGCTTGAGGCCGCGCGCATCGCCACGGCGTCCGGGGCGGTGATGGTGATCGCACGGGGCACGCCCCGGCGACCGCTGTTTCAGCTGGAAGATGAGGGCACGAGGGCAAGCTGGTTCGCCGCCGGCCGCAGCCCGCTCTCGTCCCGCAAGGCCTGGATCGCTGCCCATGTGGAGACGGCCGGGCGACTGATCGTGGACGCCGGCTGTGCGGCCGCGCTGACCCAGGGCAAGAGCCTCTTGCCGGCCGGGGTGACCGGTATCGAGGGCGAATTCAGCCGCGGCGACCCTGTGCTGGTCGTCGGTACCGACGGGCGCGAGCTGGGCCGCGGGCTCTCCGCCTATGATGCCGCCGATGCGCGGCGGATCATGGGACGCCACACACGCGAGATCGAGGACATCCTCGGCTGGCGGGGCCGCGATGCGCTGATACATCGCGATGATTTCGTGGGTAGCGGGGGTCCAGGCGGAGGCGCTTGACCGGCCGTCAGGGGCCGATAGGCTCCAGGATGATGAGCGTGGACTCCCCGCCCCCAGCGTCCGGCGACGCACCCGACCAGCCCCCGGCGACCGATCCGCTCGTCAGCGCGCGGGAGGGCGGCACCCGCTTTCTGGAGGATTACGCCCCCAGCCCCTGGCGCGTGGAGCATATGGCGCTCACCATCCGGCTGAAGGGTCCGGCGAGCGAGGTCGAGAGCCGGATGACGATCGCCCGCAATCCCGAAGCCGGGGATGCTCCCACGGTGCTCGACCTCGATGGCGCGGATCTGACGACACGCTGGATCAGGATCAACGGACGCCCGGTTCCCGACAGCCGGATCGTCCGGACGCCGCACGGCATCACCCTGAGGGACGTGCCCGAGGCGTTCACGCTGACGAGCCTTGTGCGCATCGACCCGGATACGAACACAAGGCTCGAAGGGCTCTATTGCAGCGGCGATCTGTATCTGACCCAATGCGAGGCCGAGGGCTTCCGGCGTATCAGCTGGGCCATCGACCGCCCGGATGTGCCCGCCCCCATCACCACCCGCATCGAGGCGGATAGCGCGCGCTTTCCCCTGCTGCTGGGTCAGGGACGGCAGATTGACGCCGGCAGCCTGCCCGGCGGGCGTCATTTCGCCGAATTCGAGGACCGCAAGCCGAAACCGACCTATCTGTTCGCGCTCGTGGCGGGCGATCTGGCGACACTTGAAGACACCATCACCACAAGGGAAGGCCAACAGGTCCGGCTCTTCATCCATGCGCCCCCTCGCGATATCGAGGCGGTCAGCTGGGCGATGGAGAGCCTCAAGCGGGCGATCGCCTGGGACGAGACCAGCTATGGGCGCAGCCTCGACCTCGACAGCTTTCACATCGTTGCAGCACCCGATTTCAACATGGGGGCGATGGAGAATACGGGCCTCAACATCTTCAATGCGGCCGCTCTTCTCGCCACCCCGGACCGCGCAACCGATGCCGACTACATCCGCATCGAATCCATCGTGGCGCATGAATTCCTGCACCATTGGACGGGAAACCGGGTGACTCTGCGGGACTGGTTCCAGCTCAGCCTCAAGGAGGGGCTGACCGTGTTCCGTGACCAGCAATTCTCGGAAAGCGGCCTGATGGGGCCTGCCGGACGTCTCGACCAGGTCGAGCATCTGCGCCGCCAGCAATTCGCCGAGGATGCGAGCCCGATCGCCCATCCCGTCCGGCCCGAGCACTACGTGGCAATCGACAATTTCTACACGACGACCGTGTACGAAAAGGGGGCGGAGATCGTCCGCATGATCCACACCCTTCTCGGGCCCGGGCGCTTTCGGCTCGGCATGGATCTGTATTTCGAGCGGTGGACCGGCCGGGCCGCCACCATCGAGGACTGGCTGGGCTGCATGGAGGAGGCCGGGGGCCTCGACCTCTCGGGATTCCGGCGCTGGTATGCCCAGGCCGGTACCCCGAAACTGAGCGTGCGGGGCACCTGGCTGAAGGACCAGCAGGCCTTCCGCCTCAACTTTACCCAGTATACGCCCCCGACCCCCGGCCAGCTGCGCAAGGACCCGGTCCCGATCCCTGTCCGTCTTGCCCTGTTCGACGAAAACGGCCAGCGCCTGCCCGTGTGCCTTGAGCGCAGCACGGGCGAGGGTGCGCTGGAACGCACCATCCTGATCGACCAGATCCAGCAGAGTGTCACCTTCCATGAAGTCAGCCGCCCGCCCATGGTGTCGTTGCTGCGTGGCTTCTCTGCCCCCATTCGGCTCGATGACGGGCTGACGGAGGATGATCTCGACTTCTTCCTGAACCATGAGGACGACCCGTTCAGGCAACGCGAAGCAGCGCGCGGGCTCTGGCTGGATGCCATCACCGCGCTGATGGACGCCTGGCTGGCGAAGCAGCCGCTGCTGATCCCGGGGCGCTCTCTGCACCGGATGCGGGAGCTTCTCAACCGCGCCCGCCCTGAAGGAGCGGACCTGCTGGCGCGGCTGATCGCCCTGCCGGGCGAGGTCGAACTCGCCGGCGAGCGCGACCCGATCCATGTCGACGCGATCCACGCCGCCCGGCAGCGTTTCGCCGAGATCATCGGGCTGGAACTGCGGGTGGACCTGCTCGTCGTCTATCAGATGTGCCAACCCGCTGGGCCCTATGAGGTAAGCCGGCAGGCCATCGGCCTGCGGCGGTTGCGCGCGGCCGTGCTCGACCTGCTCGCCGGCGATCGCGATGAGGAGATCGACCAGCTGGCACGGCGTCTGTACGACCACGCCGATAACCTCACCGACCGGATGACGGCGATGCGGATGCTCATCGGGGCTGGAACCGGGCAGGCCGAGGACCTCATCATCGACTTCCACCGCCGGGCGGCCGGTGACCCGCTGCTGCTCGACAAATGGTTCCGGGTTCAGGCTCTGGCCGATCATGACGGGGCGTTCGAGCGGATCTGTCGCCTCGCCCAGCACCCGGATTTCAGTCTTCGCAATCCCAACCGGGTTCGTGCCCTGCTGGGGGCGTTTGCCGAGAACAATCCCCATCAGTTCCATCGCCGCGACGGCGCCGGCTATGCCCTGCTGGCCGAGAACGTGCTGATGCTCGACCGGCTCAACCCGGTGCTGGCCGCCCGGACGGTCACTGCCTTCGGCCCCTGGCGCCATCACGAGCCGACGCGGCGCAAGCTGATGGAAGCGCGGCTGAAGGCGATGCAGGAAGAACCCGGCCTTTCGGCCAATCTGCGCGAGACCATCGACCGGCTGCTCGCCCCGCCGGCGGTGCGCCGCCGACGGATCGAGGGGGTCTGGGGCCATGGCCACGAGGTCGACATGATCATGTCGCGCGGCCCATGAAGCCAGGACGGGGGCGCCGGAGCCGGGCGCTGCTGGACCCGGATTTTGACCTCGGCTGGAAGGGGCCGCTCTGCGGGATCGACGAGGTCGGGCGCGGTCCGCTTGCCGGGCCCGTCGTCGCTGCCGCCGTCCGCTTGCCGCTGGGCGGGCTGCCCGCCGAGTTGCTGCCGCTCGTCCATGACAGCAAGGTCCTTACCGTCCGGGCGCGTGAAGTGGCGTTCGAGGCCATCATGGGCCAGCTCGACCATGGGATCGGGCGGGCGAGCGTGGCCGAAATCGACCGGCTGAACATCCGCCAGGCCAGCCGGCTTGCCATGCAGCGCGCCTTCTTCCAGCTGCAGGGCCGGGCGCATCGGGAGGGCCCGCTCGTGACCGCCCTGATCGATGGCAACGACCCGCCCGAGCTGCCCTGCAGCGCCATCCCGATCATCGGAGGCGATGGTCGCTCCTGTGCGATCGCGGCGGCGTCGATCCTGGCGAAGGTGACGCGTGACCGGATCATGACCGCGCTGGCGGTCGAGCATCCGGCCTATGGCTGGGACAGCAATGCCGGCTATGCCACGGCGGCGCATATCGCTGCGATCAAGATATGGGGGGTGACGCCGCATCACCGCACCAGTTTTGGGATCGTGCGTGAACTTTTGGCCACACCTGACTGAAAACACTGACTCCTTCGGCACAACAAGGCTTGGCAGGCGCAACGCTCAGCGGCTAGCTCTCCGGTCATGGCTCGCCCTGCGACACCGCTTCAGATCGTCCCCGCCGCATCGCCCGGCGCCGACGCACCGGCTTCCCCGCTGCCCGTTGACGAGGTGGCGGTGGGGGATTGCATCGAGCTGATGGGCACATGGCCGGCCGCCTCGGTCGACTGCATCTTTGCCGACCCCCCCTACAATCTTCAGCTGGGCGGCGAATTGCTCCGCCCCGACAACAGCCGCGTGGACGGGGTCGATCATGACTGGGACCGGTTCACCGATTTCGCGGCCTATGACAGCTTCACGCGCGCCTGGCTGGCGGCCTGTCGAAGGCTCTTGAAGCCCGATGGCACGCTGTGGGTGATCGGCGCCTATCACAACATCTTCCGCGTCGGGACGGCGCTTCAGGATCTGGGTTTCTGGCTGCTGAACGACGTGATCTGGCTGAAGAGCAACCCGATGCCGAACTTCCGGGGTCGCCGGTTCACCAACGCCCATGAGACCCTGATCTGGGCGGCGCGCGCCCAGGACAGCCGCTACCGCTTCAATTACGAGGCGATGAAGGCTCTGAATGACGAGCTGCAGATGCGCAGCGACTGGTATCTGCCGCTTTGCACGGGCCGGGAAAGGCTGCGTGATCCGCAGGGGCGCAAGGCGCATCCGACCCAGAAGCCGGAGGCGCTGCTGCACCGGGTGATCCTGGCCTCGACCCAGCCGGGTGATGTGATCCTGGATCCCTTTCTCGGGACGGGGACCACCGCGGCCGTCGCCCGCCGGCTCGGCCGTCGCTTTGTCGGGATCGAGCGGGAACCCGCCTATGCCGACCTCGCTCGCCAGCGGATCGCCGCCACGCCGGCGCCGGGAGACGGGCTGCCGCTGCAGGTCACAACGAAGAAACCGCCCCTGAAGGTCCCCTTTGGTGCGCTGGTCGAGGCCGGGCTCGTGCCTGCGGGCACCGACCTCTTCGACCGCAAGCGGCGCTGGTCCGCGCTCGTTCGGGCCGATGGCAGCCTGATCGCGCGCGATCTGATGGGCGACAAGACCGGCTCGATCCACCGCATCGGGGCGGCGGTGCAGGGTCTCACCGCCTGCAATGGCTGGACCTTCTGGCATCTCGAGCAGAAGGGCAGGCTCGTGCCGCTCGATACGCTCCGCCGCGACTATGTCGAGGCGCGGCAACCCGGCTGAATGAAGCTGGCAGGACGCGAGGGCATGGCGTTCAATCTGAACGCGATCCGCTCTAGTTGCCGGCCGTCAGGCTGTAGCTGTGTCGGAAATGCTCGACCCGCTCGGGCACGAAGGCGTGAAGCGGCCGGGTCATGGCCCTGTCCTCGAACACGGTGACGCGATCAATCCACCCGAGGAAGTTGCCGATATCGCGCCCGGTGCCGAGCTGGAGGGGCGGTTTGTAGCTGGCAAGTTCCATGTCGATCGCGACCCAGACCCTTCGTTCGGTATTGCCGTCCTGTTCCATGCGGGCAAGCAGGGCATGCCCCTCATTCTCCCCGATCGGAAGCGAGCTCAGCTGCAACCTGTTGAGGAACCCCACCCGGTAGCGCATCGGAAAATAGCGCAGCTCCCCGACCCTTTCGCACAGCTGGCCGGGCATCCTGACCAGCCAGACCCCGGAAATGTCCTGAAAGGCTTCGGCCCGCGCCAGATGAAATCTTGCAAGGTTGAAGTCATAGCGGCCAAGCAGGACGGGCGCCACATAGCGGTAGTGCAGCGGGAAGCTGTCGCGCTTGAGACTGACCGAGCGCCGCGCCGCAGCCCGGATCTTCCGCCATTCGAACTCGTTGGCGAAATGCTGCTCGAACAGCGAGCAATGCGCCAGCAGCATGTACTCGTCGACGACGGCATCAATGTTGAGGTCGCGCCCGCTCAGCCGGATCATCGCCTGGGTCAGCCCATCAAGGCCCGGCGGATGATAGGCAGGCGCCGGGCGGTCGAGCGGAATGGCCCGGGCCTCGGGCCGTGCATAGTTCTCGGGCGTGAGAGGCAGGGTCCGGGGAAGATGCGATTCGCGCA
>CAZPBH010000125.1:0-6481 GCA_964584645.1 uncultured Rhodospirillales bacterium
AGCGGCAGCATCTGGCTGTCGCGATGGCGCAACAGATGCAGCACCGCCCGGCGTGCCGAGCGGGGGCCAAGACCCGGCAGCTTGGCCAGCATCCTGATCAGCGGGTCGAGGGCGGCGGTACTCATCGGTCTCCAGATCGCGTGGAAGGAGGCAGAGGACAAGCGCATCACCCCTGCAAGGTTGACCGCGGCGGCTGGCAGGCGCATCTGGCGTGCATTCCTGCAAGGCTTCACCCGAGACCCGAAAGATCATGGCAAAAATCCTCGTAACCGATACCGACGGCAAGCAGCACGAGCTGGAGGCCACCGAAGGCTGGAAGGTGATGGAGATCATCCGCGAGGGCGGTCTGCCGATCCGTGCGGATTGCGGCGGGTGCTGCGCCTGCGCCACCTGCCATGTCTATGTCGACCCGGCCTGGATGGAGAAGGTTGGCGGGGTCAACGAGGATGAGGACGCGCTGCTGGATGACAGCTTCATCCGCGAGGACACCAGCCGCCTGTCCTGCCAGATCGAATTCACGCCCGAGCTCGACGGTCTGCACGTCACGCTGACCAGCGACGCGGTCGAATAGGCCCGGCCGGGCGCGGAACCCAGCGCGGATGGACTTCGAGCTCTCCGAGGATCAGCGCGCCTTCCGGGAGGTGGCCCTCAACTTCGCGACCGAACGGATGCTGCCCGAGGCACCGCGCTGGGATGCGGAGCAGATCTTTCCGGTCGAGGTGCTGCGCGAGGCGGCCGCGCTGGGCTTCGCCGGGGTCTATTGCAACGAGGCCCACGGCGGCACCGGGCTGACACGGCTGGATGCCGCGATCCTGTTCGAGGCGCTGGCGCAGGCCTGCCCGTCCACCGCGGCCTATATCAGCATCCACAACATGGCCGCCTGGATGATCGACCGCTTCGGCGATGACGCCCAGCGGGCGCGCTGGCTGCCGCAGCTGTTCAGCATGGAGCATTTTGCGAGCTATTGCCTGACCGAGCCGCAGGCGGGCTCGGATGCCGCCAGCCTTGCGACAAGGGCGGTGCGCGATGGCGATAGCTATGTCGTCACGGGCAGCAAGGCGTTCATCTCCGGCGGCGGGTCGAGCGAACTCTATGTCGTGATGGTCCGCACCGGGGAGGCCGGAGCGAAGGGCATCTCTGCCCTTGTGGTGGAGAAGGACACCCCCGGCCTGTCCTTCGGCAAGAAGGAGGAGAAGCTCGGCTGGAACAGCCAGCCTACCCGGGCGGTGATCTTCGAGGAAGCCCGCGTGCCGGTCGCCAACCGGCTGGGTGCGGAGGGCGACGGCTTCAGGATCGCCATGGCGGGCCTCGATGGCGGGCGGATCAACATCGCCGCCTGCTCGCTCGGCGGGGCGCAGGCCTGTCTCGACCATGCCGGGCGTTATCTGCACGAGCGCCGGCAGTTCGGCCAGAAGCTGGCGGATTTTCAGGCGCTGCAGTTCCGCCTCGCCGACATGGCGACCGAGCTGGAGGCAGCCCGGCTGATGGTCAGGCGCGCCGCCGCCAGCCTTGATGCGGACAGCCCGCTCAAGACCCGCCATGCCGCGATGGCCAAGCGCTTCGCCACCGATGCGTGCTCGGCCATCGTCGATGGCGCGCTGCAGCTGCATGGCGGCTATGGTTACATCAAGGAATATCCGATCGAGCGCTATTGGCGCGATCTGCGGGTCCATCAGATCCTGGAGGGCACCAACGAGATCATGCGCGTGATCATCGCCCGGCAACTCCTCTCCGGCTATGCCCCATGAGGGAAGGCCCAATGAGCCTGCAACCATGAGCCTTCTGGCCGAACGGCTGAGCGGCCGGCTGCGCTATGGCCGCACCGACGGTACGGCGACCGGCTTCGAGGAGTTCACCATTCGGGTGGGGCGCGATGGTGGCCGCACGCTGAACGCCTTCTGCGTGATGGAGGATGCGCAGGTCGTTCGCGATGTGATCCTGAGTGTTGCGCCCGACTGGGCTCCGCTCTCGGCCCTGGTGAAGCTCGAAGTGGGGGGCAGGCCGCATGGTGCGGGGCTGTTCAGACAGGTTGGTGACGGCGTGCACGGCCAGGGCTGGTGCGTCGAGCATGGCAGCTTCACCCAGCATTTCGCCGGTGTGCAGAGCCGGATGTTCGGCACCCATGCGGTGATGAACGATGGCTGGGCCGCCCCCCTGCTGGAGGCGATGGGCGCCGCCGAGGCGGTCATCGAGCCTTGCCACGGCACCAGCTTTCGCCCCGACGGGGCCTCCGGGCCGATATTGGCGCCCTTCGCCATGCCGCTGAAACGGTTTGGCGTGGAACGGGTTGAGGTGCCGGCCGGTACCTTCGAGGCGACCCGTTATCAGGTCACCTATCCCGGCGCAGCGCCTATCGATTTCTGGACCACCGGCGCGCATCACGTGCTGGTGCGCATGATCTGGGAACCGCGCGGCGAACTCTACGAACTGGAATCGCTCAGCGGCTGAAGCGCTTTTTCGAAGAAAAGGCTGTAGGGGTTCTCGGGATAGGGCCCGAACGGGCCGGTCGGGCGATAGCCCAGACGTTCGTAGAGACGCACGCTTTCCGGCTGGCGCGTGCCCGTTTCCAGCCGGACCGTCTGGCAGCCCTCCTTGCGGGCCTCGTCCTCGAGGTGACGCATCAGGCGGGCGCCTAGCCCCAAACCGCGCGCGGTCTCGGCGACGAACAGGCGCTTGACCTCGCCCCAGCGGCCATCCGCGCCCTCGTGAAGCACCAGCGCCACGCACCCCAGCGCCGGGCCGGTTCCCGCCCGCGCGGCGAACAGGCGCACATTCTCCGCCGCCAGTTCCTCCAGCGGCACCAGATAGCAATGCGGATCGGGATAAAGCCCGCGGTGGAACGCATCCGAGGCCGCAACAAGCCCAGCCAGCCCGGGCGTTGCGGGGGTGGCCGGGGCGATGGTCGGCTCAGCCAACCTGCATCACCTCGAAGGCGCGCGGGGGGGCGACCAGCGCCTCCTGCGCCTGCACCAGCGCCAGCTCGCGCGTGCCGGCCGCGCGGGTCGCCTCGAAGACGGCGAAGATCTGGGCTGCCGTGCGCGCCAGCGCCGCCGCCACCTCGCCCAGCTGCAGCAGGCCGGCCAGGAACAGGGCCGAGGTTGCATCGCCCGCCCCGTTGGGCGCGGGGTCGAGATCGAGCCTCGGGGTCGCCACCAGCCACGCTCCGGCGTCGGTGACCGCCAGCATCTCGATCGTGCCGGGGGCGGCTTCGGCGCGCTCAAGGCTGGTGATCAGCACCACCTTCGGGCCGGTAGCGCGCAACGCCCGGGCGGCCGCAAGGGCAGAAGCCAGATCACCCACCCGCTGTCCCGTCAGCGCTTCCAGCTCGAACTGGTTGGGGGTCACGATATCGGCGCCGGGCACGGCCCGGGTGCGAAAGAAGGCCGGAAGGTCCTCGGCCACGAAGAAGCCGCGGCCGCGGTCGCCCATGACCGGATCGCAGGCATGAAGCGCCCCGGGGCGGGCAGCGCGCACCTGCGCCACCGCGCGCAGCACCGCCTCGCCCGTCGCTACCGCCCCCAGATAGCCGGTCAGCACCGCATCCGTCTGGGCCGGCGTGCCACGCGCCGCGAGCCCTTCCATCAGCGCGTCGATATCGCCGGGCGGAAAGACACGGCCGGTCCAGTCGCCATGGCCGGTATGGTTGGAGAACTGGACGGTGTGGAGCGCATCCACCTCCAGCCCCAGGCGCTGAAGGGGAAAGACGGCTGCGCGGTTGCCGACATGGCCGGTGACGACATGGCTCTGGATGGAGAGGATTCGGGGCATCAGCCGTGCAGATGGGCGCGCGGCGCCGGCTCAGAAAGAAAAAGGCGCCGAACATGTCCTGGAACGGATCATGCTCGGCGCCTCATGGCCGGCCCGCGATCGAGGAAGGGGGGGGAAACAGAGTCGCGAGCCCGCCAAACCTTATGTGGCATGAGGAAGATGGCGCTTGTGCGGCCTGACCTCATCATGCAGACGGCGGCGGAACCACCCGGAAGGCGGTCGGCTTGCGCTCGCCGCCACCACAACCTCTGGTTCGCCAGTCTAGCGGACCGGGATGGAAACCCCGGGTCTCGGGCTGATCCCCCATCGAGGCGCGGTAGCAGTTCCGTCGCGTCTGATTCGGATGCTGGCGCAAATGTTGCGCCCGATCAAGAAAAATCCTGCAAGAAACGGGCCGAACTTGTACACATTGTTTCAGATCAATCCACACATTAAATCACATAAAGGTTAATAGTGGTAACCGCCTCCATCTCGGCCATGAAGACTGCAACCTTGCATTGCCGGTTCACGCAGGCGGGGGGGGTACAGGTCATGCATCGGTCTGCAACCACGCGCTATCCGGGCATGTTGAGGGGAGGGCCGCTCGGCAGAGAGCGGGTCAAGGCCGGCTTGACCAGGCGGGTCTCGGCAGGGCGCCATGCACAAGCGCCATGTGACCCGGCGGTTGCCGCCGGGCGGGCGCAGCACCACTTGCCGGCGCACGGGAAGATGTGCGCCACCATCCTCTTGCAGTGCTGCACTTCTCCCGGTTGAGTGCCTTCTGCCGGCCCCTCCGCACCGCTACCGGAATACGCCCGATGACCGTCAAGCCGTCTGATCGCCCGCTTTCCCCACATCTGCAGGTCTACCGGTTACCCATGCTGGCCCTGCTGTCGATCAGCCACCGCATCACCGGGGCGGCATTGGCCGTCGGCACGCTGCTTGTCGTGTGGTGGTTGCTGGCCGCAGCGACGGGACCCGAAGCCTTTGCCGTCGTCAATGGCTTCCTTGGCAGCTGGTTCGGCCAGATCCTGCTGTTCGGCTGGACGCTGGCGCTGTTCTATCATCTGTGCAACGGCGTGCGGCACCTGCTGTGGGACATGGGCCATGGCTTCGAATTGAAGGCGGCTGACACGAGCGGCCGGATCGTCATCGGCGCGGCGCTGGTCCTGACGCTCGGCACCTGGGCCATGGCGCTGGCCGGCTGAGAGCGCAACCGAAAGGACAGGAAAGGCGCATGCGTACGACCCGGACCCCCCTTGCCCGCGCTCGCGGCCTCGGTGCCGCCCATGAAGGTGTTCATCATTGGTGGATGCAGCGCGTGACGGCGGCGGCCAATGTGGCCCTCGTCATCTGGCTGGTCGCCTCCATCGTGCAGGTGGCCGGCGCCCCTTATGACGTTGTCACCGCCTGGATCGGGCAGCCGCTGGTCGCGATCTTGCTGGTCCTGACGGTGATCGCGACATTTTATCACGCCGCGCTGGGCGTTCAGGTGATCGCAGAGGACTACATCGACATCCGGATGTTGCGCACCATCGTCATTGTCGGCGTGAAGCTGGGGCTGTTCGCGCTTGGCGCGGCGGCGGTCTTCTCGGTACTCAAGATCGCCTTCACCTTGCCGGGCGGCTGAGGCGTCGCGCAGCGCGACACAGATTTCAGGGGCTGGAGAGACAAGCATGGGCCACGGCTATCCGATCATCGATCACGAAGTGGACGTCGTCATCGTCGGCGCCGGCGGTGCGGGCCTGCGCGCCGCGCTGGGGATGGCCGAAAAGGGCCTGAAGACGGCTGTCGTCTCCAAGGTGTTCCCGACCCGAAGCCATACCGTGGCCGCCCAGGGCGGGATCTCCGCTGCGCTCGGCAATATGGGCGAGGATGACTGGCGCTTTCACATGTATGACACGGTCAAGGGCTCCGACTGGCTCGGCGACCAGGATGCGATCGAGTACATGTGCCGGGAGGCGATCCCCGCGATCATCGAGCTGGAGCATTATGGCGTGCCCTTCAGCCGGACCGAGGATGGCAAGATCTACCAGCGCGCCTTTGGCGGCATGACCACCCATTATGGCGAGGGCCGGGCCCAGCGCACCTGCGCCGCCGCCGACCGTACCGGCCATGCCATGCTGCACACCCTCTACCAGCAATCGCTGCGCCATCAGGCGGAGTTCTTCATCGAGCATTTTGCGCTCGACCTGGTGATGGATGATGACGAGCAGGCCTGCCGCGGCGTCATCACCTGGGATCTCGCGACGGGGGAGCTGCACCGGTTCCGCGCCCACATGACGGTGCTGGCAACCGGCGGCTATGGCCGGGCCTATTTCAGCTGCACCAGCGCACACACCTGCACCGGCGATGGCAACGCGATGGTGCTGCGCGCCGGCCTGCCGCTGCAGGACATGGAATTCGTGCAATTCCACCCCACCGGCATTTACGGCGCCGGCTGCCTGATCACCGAGGGCGTGCGCGGCGAGGGCGGCTATCTGACCAACTCGGAGGGCGAGCGGTTCATGGAACGCTATGCGCCCTCGGCCAAGGACCTGGCCAGCCGCGATGTCGTCTCCCGCTCGATGACCATCGAGATCCGTGAGGGCCGCGGCGTGGGGGCCGAGAAGGACCACATCCACCTGCATCTGGAACATCTCGACCCCGACATCATCCACAAGCGCCTGCCGGGCATCGCCGAGACCGCGAAGATCTTCGCCGGCGTGGATGTGACGCGCGAGCCGATCCCGGT
>CAZPBH010000126.1:0-6470 GCA_964584645.1 uncultured Rhodospirillales bacterium
GTTCCGGGAGGTCGCCCTCAACGGCTCGATCGTGGTGCTGCTGGGGGCCTTCGCCATCGGCTGGATCACCGGCGAGGCCGGCATGGCCAAGATGGCCCCGTTCATCGAAAGCCCGTTCCAGGGGGTGCTGGCGCTGTTCCTGCTGGATATGGGGGTGATCGCCGGGCGCGGCCTGCGTCAGGGGGCGAAGGAGATCGGGCCGCCGGTCGCCGCCTTCGGGCTCTACATGCCGCTGATCGGGGCCGGGCTGGGTGCCCTCGCGGCCTGGGCGCTGGGCCTGTCGCCGGGTGGGGCGGCGCTGTTCATCACGCTGTGCGCCAGTGCGAGCTACATCGCCGTGCCTGCGGCCATGCGGCTCGCCCTGCCCGAGGCGCGGCCGGCGATCTTCCTGACACTGTCACTTGGGGTGACCTTCCCCTTCAACCTGACGCTCGGCATTCCGCTTTATATTGCCATGGCCGAAGGGTTGGGGGGCTAGGCCGTATCGCGTTCGGGCTGAACGCGTGAATCCGCTCCAACTTATGATCAAACCAGACAAGTTTTCCGATCAGATGATTCCCTCTGATCGGAATCTGCTCCAGGGAGGGCGTCCATGGAACGGGTGAAGCGCAAACGGATCGAGGTCTTCGCCGAGGCAGCGTTGCAGCGCCGCCTGACGAAGGCGCTCGATGCGCAGGGGGTCTCGGGCTGGTCGGTGCTGCCGCTGGCGGCCGGGCGCGGCACCAGCGGTGCCTGGACACGCGAGGGCCAGATCTCCGCGGCGGGGGAGATGATCGCGCTGATCTGCCTGACCCGCGAGGACCGGGCCGAGGCGGTGATCGAGGCGCTGATGCCGATCCTGGCCACCGGGGTCGGCCTGCTCAGTGTCGGCGAGGTCGAGGTCGTGCGCGGCGAGAAATTCTGAAATCACCGCAGTGAAACAGCAGCTACATTGCGACGGGCATGGGCTATCTTGTGGCGTGTCGGGCTTCTGGCATCGATGTCGCCCAACCGACGCAGCTGACGGTGATGAGGATCCCTAAAGCTGCCGCCAGACAAAGCTCCTCACGACGATACGTGTCGAAAATGGCCATGGCTGCAATCAACATGCCGAGGCTTCCAGCTAGCAACAAAAAGCCGGATGCCAGGTGTTGTGCGGTGCGCCTGGTGCGTCCCGAGTTTTCACCAAGCTCACGCAGCACATTGGAAACACCGAACACCAGCAAGGGTGTTAGAAAGATTGACAGTATCCCAAATGAAACGACGCCGATTATGAAGTTAAGCATCAGCGCCCCGAACAGCATCCCAATTGCAGACAGCATGGTCGATACGAGCGGCACCCTTGGCCTAACGGGTGCCGTCAGCGCAAAGGCCGCCATGAAAAAGATGCTTCCAGCCACGACCAAAGCTGGTCCAAAAATAAACAGGAATAAAAGCATGACCGAGAAGTAATGATTTGGCACCAAACGATGTCCATACGCCCAATCGATCAGTAACGTTGCCAGCAGGATGATCACGGTCCAAGCAATGGCGATCACCACCCAGGGAGGCAGAGTAAGGCGCAGAAAGCCGGTCATGAGGCTCGCTCCCGCCGCGCAATCCTTGCCTTTGACCAGCGATAGATCATGGCGGCCACGACATGCTCATAGCCCCAGTCCATCAGCGGACGCAGCCAGGGCCGGGTGAACAGCCAGATCAGCGGGCCATAGCCGGGCAAGCGCCGCCAGGTGGCAACAAAGGCATCAAGGCCGGTCAGAACCTCACCCTCGGGCGTCACGGCATGCAGGCGCCTGAGCGCGGTATCGCAGGTGATGCCATGGCCGGCGGCTTCATCGGGGGCGACGCTGACATCGATCAACCGCAGGCGGCCTTCCTTATCCTGATGGCGGTAATGGTCCATCTCGGCCGAGCAGACGGGGCAGGCCCCGCTATAGTGGATTGTCAGACGATCATCTTGCGTGCTCATGCCGGGTCCTTCCGGGCTGCGAGACGCCGCTTCGACCAATGGTAGAGGCCGCGTGACAGGATGTGCTCATAGCCCCAGGACAGGGCCGGGCGGATCACCGGCGCCCCGGCCAGCCGGGCCAGGCCCCGCCGACCGGGGGTGCGGCGCCAGAGCGCGAGCACCGCCTCAAAACCGCGATAAAGCCTGCCATCCGGGGTGATGGCGTGCAGACGCCGCATCGCGGTGTCCCGGGAAAGCCCGAAGGCCTCCGCCGCTTCGGGTTTGGCCGCCGCATCGGCAAAGCGGACCATCTCTTCTGGCAGCTTGCCGCTGTAATGGCTGGCCGTGGCACGGCACACCGGGCAGGCGCCGTTATAGTGCACGGTCAAAGGCGTGTCGGGGCTGGCTTCAGTCATTGCCGGCCTCGTCTGTCAGGGGCGTGGGCAGCGGCCCGAACTTGCGCGCCATATCCTCGCGCACAAAACCCGCCATCCGAAAGCCAACCAAGGTCAGGGCGGTCAACAGCGCGAAGAAAATGAAGAAGGCGGCATTCTCGATTGTTTGCCCCAGATCAACGCGGCCATCTGTTGACATCAGCACAAAGGCGACGCCTGTGAGCGGGGCCAACACCAGCATGGCCACCAAATAGCGGGTCCAAAAGGCGGCACCTTCGCCCGTATCACAGATGCGCAAGGCGACACGACGAAAAGGGGTCGCGAGACCGAGGGCGAACAGCCCGCCTGTCGCAGCCGCCGCGCCGAGGGCCAGGGCCAGAACGGTGGGGTCATTTTCCATTTTTGCTGTTCCTTTCAGACTTTTCGGTCAAAACAGAAATTGCCAGACAAAAAAACTACCGGGCCAGGAACCGGGTGATGCCATTGCCGAGCCTGATCAGCGTCAGCAGGGTCTTGCGGGGTAGCTGGCGCATCTGAATGTACCAGGCATCCAGCGTTTCCATGAAGTCGAGCATCGTCTTGATGCGCGCCTTGACTATGGGCGCGGCGGTAGGGTCTTCCTGCAGATGTGCCACAGTTTCGCGCAGCATGATGAGTGTTGGGTCGATTTCGCGCCGCTTGCGCTCTTCGACGATCACCAGGAACAGATCCCAGGGGTCGTTCAGCGTCTCGAAATGGTCGCGCCGGTCGCCCAGCAGATGCGTCTTGCGTACCAGCTTCCAGCCTTGCAGCTCCTTCAGCGAGGTTGAGACATTCGAGCGTGCGACGCCCAGCGTGGCGGCGATCTGCTCAGCCGGAAGCGGCCGGTCGGACAAGAACAGCAAGGCATGAATCTGCGCCACGGTTCGGTTGACGCCCCAACGATCGCCCATCTCGCCCCAGTGGATCACGAACCGCTCAGCGGCGGCGGAGAGAGAGGCTGCATCTTTTTCCGATGTTTCTGTCATGACTGAAATTTACGAAAGATCAGTCCCCTTGTCAAGCTTTTCGCCTTGCCCGCTTGGCGGGTACAGCTCAGGCTGGCAAAAAGGAGTCTAAAGCAATGGATATCGGCCATGCGGCCGAACGGCTGATGGGCATGGATGAGGCGGCCTGGCGCCGTCACGCCAATCCGTGGAGCGGCTGGACGCGGGTGGCGCTGGGGCCGCTCCTGTTCTGGGCGATCTGGAGCCATTTGGCGATCGGCTGGTGGGCGTTGGTGCCGTGCGGGGTGCTGGCCCTGCTGGCCTGGATCAACCCGCGCGCCTTTCCGCCCCCGCGCGACCCGGACAACTGGATGAGCAAGGGCACCTTCGGCGAGCGGCTCTGGCTGCAGCGCCGGCAGCGCCCGATCCCCGCCCGCCACGCCCGGATGGCGAACATCCTCAACAGCTTCATGGGGGCGCTGCTGCTGGCTGCCCTCATCGGCTTCTGGCGCCAGGAGTTCTGGCTCGCCTTCTTCGCCTGGCATGGGGCGATGGCGCTCAAGCTCTGGTTCGTGGACCGGATGGTCTGGCTCTACGAGGATATGGCCGTCCAGGATCCCGAGATTGCTGCATGGGCCCGACCCGGCGAGAGATCGTGACCGGTTTCCATTGGGCGGGAGGGGCTGGCTGCGCTATCTCTCGGTCGCACTCACGTGATGAAGGAGCCCGAACCATGGTCGATGCCGCGAAAATTCTGGATCAGTTTCTGGGGGCGGGCACGGCTGCCAGTGCGGGCCGGGGGGCGCAGGATCTGGTCGGCAAGGTGACCTCCAGCGGCTTTGCCGGCGGGGCCGCGCTGGGCGGTCTTTCGGCCCTGCTGCTCTCCAACAAGAAGGCCCGCAAGACGGCGTTCGGGGTTGCCAAATGGGGGGCGGTGGCCGGGCTCGGCGTGCTGGCCTGGAAGGCGCTGCAGAACCACAAGGCCGGGCAGGCCCCGCAGCCGACCGAGGTGACCGATGCCGATGCGGCCGCCGCACCGATGATCCCCGCCGACACCGCCACCGGCGCCCCCTTCGCCGAGGCGCTGATCCGCGCCATGGTCTTTGCCGCCCGCGCCGACGGCCATATCGACGAGGCCGAGGAGAGCCGTATCGTCCAGGCGGTGGACCAGCAGATGCCGGGCGCCAACGCCCATCAGATGATCTTTGCCATGATGCGTGAGCCGCTGGATGCGCAGGTTCTCGCCGCCGCCCCGAAAACGCAGGAACAGGCAGCCGAGATCTATCTCGTGTCCTGCCTCGCCTGCGAGCCTGACCATCCGATGGAGCGGGCCTGGTTGAACAGCCTGGCGCAGGCCCTGAACCTGCCCGAAGGCCTGCCGGCCCATCTGGAAGCCCAGGTGACGGCCGCCTAGCGCAAGTTCCGATCAGATGATCTATCGGACCGGAACGGCCCCTAGATCTTCTTCGCGCCCTTGAGCACGGCTTCGGCGATGGCCACGCCCGAATCATGGGCGAATTCCACCCGCGGGCCGAGGCACCAGTCGCCGCACGCCCCCAGCCGCAGCTCCGGATCGTAGAGGAACGGCCGGCCGAGCGGCGTCTCCACCAGCGCATGGCGCCAGCGATGCGCGTCCAGATGAACCGGGGTGACGGTGCGGCCGATGGCCGATTCGAAGGCCCGCAGCATGGCATCGGCGACGGCGCGGGGCTCTTCCTCGATATGCGCCTGGCTCCAGCCGGGTCCGCCATGCAGCACCCAGCATTCATGATGAACGGGCCGACCCGGCTTGCTGCTGTCGCGCGCGATCCATGTGAGCGGGCCGGTCTGTGGCAGGGCGATCTCGAAGGGCAGCTTCAGGGGCTCGCTGAAGGCCAGCATGGTCGCCCAGCTGGGGTTGATGACCGCCCCCTCTGCCGCCGCAGCCATGGCGGTGGAGGCCTGCAACAGGCTGGCCGCCTGCGGTGCGGGCAGGGCGACGATCACGGCCTCGAACGGTCCCAGCCGCTCGCCCTCGCGCGGCACCAGATGCCAGTTGCCGTCCTCACCATGGTCCAGCTCCTCGATCCGCACCGACCGGCGGATGTCGAGCCCATGGGCAAAGGCGGCGGCAAGGGCGTTCATCTCTGGCACGGCGACATAGCGCAGGCTGCCGCGGGCCTTGCCGGCGGCCTCCCAGCGGGCCAGCCCGCCCATGCGCGCGATCGGCTTGAGCCGCTCCTTGAAGCCCTCCCCGCGCACGGTGAAATACTGGGCGCCGGTGTCGAACTGGCCGATGCCCTCGACATGGCGCGTGGCCATGCGTCCGCCCGGCCGGCGTCCCTTGTCGAACAGGGTGACGGTGCAGCCACGGGCCTGCAATTCGGTGGCACAGCTCATGCCCGCCATGCCGGCACCGATGATGGCGATGCGCTGGGGGGAATCGGGTGCTACCGGGTTGCGGTCGCTCGCCGCGCGCTCGGGCGTGCCGCGTTGGGAGGTTTCAAGCATGGCTGGAGGGGTTATCAGGCTGGCGAGGCGATTGCAATCAGGCCCCTTGCCGCATAGGCCTCCTTCATTTCGGCCACCGCACCCGGCACCTGCCCCGCCAGAATGCGCGCCTCGTGCTCCTCGCCCTGCTTGCAGAGCTGTTCCACCTGCGCGGCCAGCAGGTGCAGGCGCATGGCCGCGAAGGAGCCGGCCGAACCCTTGATCGCATGGGCCTCATATTCGATCTCGGCCAGCGTCCCGACGGAAATCAGCTGGTCGATGGTGCGGGCCCGTTTGCGTGCCTCGCCGACGAAGATGTCCATCAGCTCGCGCACGGTGTCGAGCCCGACCTCCTCCCCCAGCCTTTCCAGCTCGGCGTCGTCGATCACCGGGGCCAGGGCCGGATCGGCCGCGAGCCCGGCCATGGCACTGCCCGATGCGGCCCCGGTCTGTGGGTCGTCGGTGCCGCCCGGCTCCTCGCGCGGGCGCAGGCTTTCCTCGACCGGCGGCAGGGGCGGCAGCACATGGGCGGGCAGCAGCCTGTCCAGCTTGGCGAGCAGGGCCGCCCGCTCGATCGGCTTGGCGAGATAATCGTTCATGCCCGCCGCCAGATAGCGGTCCCGGTCGCCCGGCATGGCATTGGCCGTCAGCGCGATGATCGGTGTATCAGCCCCCTGCGGCAGGGCGCGGATGCGCGCCGTGGCCTCGATCCCGTCC
>CAZPBH010000127.1:0-5084 GCA_964584645.1 uncultured Rhodospirillales bacterium
TGGGCCTCGGGCAGGGGGTAGGTGCCCTCCTGTTCCAGCGGGTTCTGCGTGGCCAGCACATGGAAGGGCGCCGGCAGGTCATGATCGGCCCCGGCGATCGTCACCCGGCGCTCCTGCATCGCCTGCAGCAGGGCCGATTGCGTGCGCGGGCTGGCGCGGTTGATCTCGTCGGCCATCAGCACCTGGCAGAAGACCGGCCCCTCGATGAAGCGGAAGGCGCGCTTGCCGTCCTCGGTCTCCTCCAGCACCTCGGAGCCCAGAATGTCGGCCGGCATCAGATCGGGTGTGCACTGGATGCGGTTGGCATGAACGCCGAGAATACGCCCGAGAGAGTCGACCAGCCGTGTCTTGGCGAGCCCCGGCACGCCGATCAGAAGCGGATGGCCGCCCGCCAGCAGCGAGATCAGCGTCAGCTCGATCACCTGTTCCTGGCCAAAGATGACCTGGCCCAGCGCCTCCCTGATCTTCTGCAACTTGGCGCCCGTCACCTCGATTTCAGCGGCCAGCTGATCCGGGTTCGGGTGGGGCGAGCCGGCGGTGAGTGCCGGTTCGGGGCGGGGGGCAGCCTGGCCTTGCGATGCGCTCACGGATGATTGGCTCCTTGCTCGGCCGGGATCGGAAGCGCCCGGGCCAGGGTGGATGTGCAGGCCGGTCGGCAACACCTCCCACCATACAAGGCCCGGCTTTACGGGCCAAATGTACGGGAGATGATGAAGCCTGTCCGGCCCCCGAATGCGGGCAAAAACCCGGGAACTCGCGATGTTCCGCCACAGACCGAGGCACAACCCCTCAACGGGGCTGGGCTGGCCATGCAGCAGGCAGTGTTTCAGATGATCGGGCAGCCCGTCTACCCGATCTCTCCAATCCCCCTTCGATATTCGATCGGATGACCATGAACGGCAAGTCAGAAGCAGCAAATTCCGGCACCAATACGGCGCCATCCGCGGGGAAGGGCGAGGAGCGGCCTGATGAGGGCTACGATATCCGCATCGCTCGCGACGGGACCTGGTATCATGAGGGCAGGCCGATACGCCGCCTCGCCCTCGTCCGCCTGTTCTCGACCGTGCTGCGGCGGGACGAGGCTGGCGATTACTGGCTGATCACCCCGGCCGAGCGCGGGCGCATCACTGTCGAGGATGCCCCCTTCATCGCCGAGGAGATGGAGGTCGAGGGGGAGGGTGTGGGCCAGATCCTGAAATTCCGCACCAATACCGAGCGCTGGTTCACGGCGGGGCCGGAGCATCCGATCCGCGTGGAAGAGGATCCCGAAACCGGGGAGCCCTCGCCCTATCTGCGGCTCTCGGGCGAGGGGAAGACGGCGATCGAGGCGCGGCTCAACCGTCCCGTCTTCTATCAGCTCGTCGAGCTGGCCGAGGAGACCGCCGAGGGTCACCTTCAGGTGCTGAGCGGCGGGCATGCCTTCGTTCTCGGCCGCAGCGCGTGATGGAGGGCACCGCACTCGGTCTTGACCTGATCAGGGCGCGGCTCGCCGCCCATCCGCTGCACGAGGCGACGCTGGCGCGCGGGCTGGCGCGCGACCTGGATGCGGTGACCGTCGATGATCCCGAGAGCCCGCCGCTCAGCGGTCGGGCCGAGGATCTGCGCGTGCGGGGCGACCATGACCTCAACCCCGATCTGGTTCCCGATGGACATGTGCGGGCGGCGGCGGTGCTGGTGCCGCTGATCCCGCGGCCGGGCGGGCTGACCCTGCTGCTCACCCGCCGGACCGCCCATCTGCCGCGCCATCCCGGTCAGATCAGCTTCCCCGGCGGGCGGATGGAGCCGGAGGATCGCTCGCTGGTCGAAACCGCGCTTCGCGAAACCGAGGAGGAGATCGGCATCCCGCGCGCGGCCATCCAGCCGATCGGGCGGCTGGATCGCTATCTGATCGCCCGGACGGGGTATTCGGTAACCCCCATTGTCGGGGTGATCGATGCCAGCGCCTCCTTTCGCCCGGATCCCGGCGAGGTGGCGGAAGTGTTCGAGGTGCCGCTCGCCGGGCTGATGGCGCCGGGGGCAGGCCGGCAGGAGCATCGGACCTTCGAGGGCGAAACCCGCAGCTTCCATGTGTTCGAGCATGAGGGAAGGCGCATCTGGGGGGCGACAGCGGGCATGATCCTCAACCTGCGTGAGGCGCTCGTCGGGGGCGAGGGCGATGGCTGATGGCTTAGCACGTCCCGCCCGGCCGCCCTTCATGGACTGGCCCGAGACCGCAACGCTGCTGGCGGCAATCACCCCCGCCGGCCCGGTGCGCTTCGTGGGCGGCTGCGTGCGCGACTGGCTGGCCGGCCGCTCTGTCATCGAGGCGGATCTGGCCACGCCGCTGGCACCCGAGGCGGTCGCCGAAGCGCTTGCGGGTGCGGGGCTCAAGGCGATCCCGACAGGTGTGGCCCATGGCACCCTGACCGCCCTGGTCGGCAAGAGAAGTTTCGAGATCACCACCTTGCGGCGCGATGTCGAGACCGATGGCCGGCACGCCGTCATCGCGCCGACCGAGGATTGGGCGGAGGATGCCGCCCGGCGCGATTTCACCATCAACGCCCTCTACTGGGACCCGCTTGAAGGAACGCTGTTCGATCCCTTCGACGGGCAGGCCGATCTGGCAGCCGGGCGGGTGCGGTTCATCGGGGAGGCGGAGGCACGCATCCGTGAGGATGTGCTGCGGATCCTGCGCTTTTTCCGCTTCTCCAGCCTTTTCGCACGTGCCGGCCTCGATCCCGAAGGGCTGGCTGCCTGCCGGGCGGCTGCGCCGCTGCTGGCGGGGCTGTCGGCGGAGCGGGTGCAGGGCGAGACCCTGAAGTTGCTGGCCGGTCCCGCGCCAGCCGCCATCTGGGCAGCGATGGCTGAGGCGGGCGCGCTGGTGCCCTGGCTGGTGGAGGCCTGCAACACCGACCGGCTCGCGGCCTGGCAGCGGGCAGCCCCGAGCCCGGCCGGCGAGGCGCTGCTCAAGCTCGCACTGCTGATCGACAGAACGGAGGACGCAGCCGGGCTGGGGGCACGGCTGAAGCTTTCCGGGGCGAGCCAGCAACGGTTGTGCGCAGCATTTCCCGCCATGCCCCTGCCAGCCACCGATCCCGATCTGCGCGTGAGCGTTCATCGGCTGGGAAAACAGGCGCTTGCCGACCGTTTTTGCCGGTGGGCTGCGGAAAACGGGGTGCAACCGGCAGATGTTGCCGAGGCTTTGGCCCGCCTTGAGGCGCTGGAGGTACCGCCCTTTCCCCTGCGCGGCCGCGATCTGCTGGAACGCGGCCATCCGCCAGGAAGAGCGGTCGGCAAGATGCTGGAATCCTTGAAGGAAAGGTGGATGGCCGCCGGCGCTTCAGCCGATCGCGCGACCTGCCTCGGCTGGCTTGAGGAAGCCCGGTTCGACTGAAAACCCGCTTTCGAGGGTGGTCTATTCGGCCGCTTCGGCCTGCTCGATCGAGGGAAGCGGCAGTTTCTGCCCGGCCAGCCGGCCAAAGCTTAGGGCCGGGGTAACGGCCGTGCCGCCGCAATAGGCGTTGCCCATCGCGCCCAGCCCGGTGATCTCCCCCGCAGCGTACAGGCCGGCGATGATCGAGCCATCAGGGCGCTTCACCCGCAACCCGGTGTCGATGTCGAGGCCGGCGAAACCGACAACGCAAATTCCATATTGTTTCACAGCGTAATAGGGCGGATCCTTGATCTCGTATTCGAAGTTCTGGCGTCCCATGGGGTCACGGATCTCGCCACGCGCGGCCCTGTTGAACCCTTCCGCCGCGATCCGCAGCAGCTCGGGCTTCATGCCGGTCCGTCGGGCCAGTTCGTCCAGGCTGTCGGCCCGCACGAAATCGGGATGCTGGGCCAGCGCGCGCTCGAACTTCTCCTCCGGCCAGAGGATGAAGGGGAGCGGATCGCGCGCCTGGCGGTACATGGTTTCGTCGAACACGGCCCAGAAACTCATCTCCGGCTGGCCCATCAGCCGGCGTTCGCGGGCGTCGACGCTGGGCTCGTCCTCGGCCATGAACCGGGCGCCATCGGCGTTCACGTACATCTCCCGCACCGGCCGAAGCTGCGGGGTGGTCAGGCAGGTGACCCAGGTTTTGGACGGGTCGTCGATATCGATGCAGCCGGTGAAGGTGGGCAGGAAGAAATCACCATGGACGATGGCGGCCCCGGCCCGGTCGGCGGCCAGACGCAGCCCGTCGCCATGGCTGTGATCCCAGGCCCAGCCCCGCCGCGGCCGGCCATGCAGGCGCCGGAACATGGGCTCGGAGGCCGCATAACCGCCGCTCGTCAGCAGGATCGAGGGCGCGCGGTGCGTAGCCTGTCCCTCGGGCCCCTCGACATGGACACCGGTCACCGCGCCCGAATCGTCGACCTCGAGCCCTGTCATGCGGGTGCGAAGCCGCAGATCGACCCGCCCGGCCTTGATCTCCGCCTCGATCAGCGGGCGCAGGACCTCGAGGATCGCCAGCCCGCCGCCCTCGCCCCAGCAGGTCCGCGGGGTCGTGTAGGGCTCATGGCCATAATGCAGGACCGGATGCTCCGGCAGCGGCGCAAAGCCATGATCCATGAGCCAGTGCAGCGTGGTGGCCGCTTCCTGCGCCTGCAGCTCCATCAGCGCCCGATTGCCGGTGCCATGGTTGATGCGCAGCATGTCCGCGACATGATCTTGCCAGCTGTCGGCGATGCCCTTGTCCTGCTGGAGCCGGCTGCCGGCGGCACTCATCTGTCCGCTCGACAGGTGGAGCGTGCCCCCGATCCGGTCGGCGGCTTCGACCATCAGCACGCGCCCGCCCCGCTGCCCGGCGAAGATGCCCGTCATCAGCCCGGCCGTGCCGGCCCCGACCACGATGATGTCCCACATGATCTCTGCTCCCCTGCCGGTTGATGGGCGGTCCTGCGGGCTCTCTCGGCCCGCTGATGCACCCTGCCTGTCGGGACATGGCATCAGGATCGGGTCTGTGCGAGGGCGTGCATTCCGGTTGTCGGCAGCGCCCCCTTTCCTTGACATCTTCCCGGTCCGGCCGTTGACTTCACAGCAGCATCTTACCGCGCAATCGACCGCGCCCGGCTTCGGGCGCCGGAGACCATGTCAGGCCGTCCCGAGAAGCCCAGCCGGA
>CAZPBH010000127.1:5094-6462 GCA_964584645.1 uncultured Rhodospirillales bacterium
GGTTCCCCCCGCACCGGACGGCCCCGCCTGCCGCGCGAGCGGGGCCTGCTGATGACCATGCTGGGCCCCTTGCTGGCGGCGCTCGTCCTCGTCGTGACGGCGTATTACAGCGCCACGGTCGTCCGCGCGCTGCTCGATCAGGGCCGCCAATTCGTTACCACAGGGATGGAACGCACGACAGAAGCCGCCGGTCTCTCGCTGCGGCTGGAACGGCAGATCGCCGCCCTGTGGCGCCATGCCCATGCGGGCTTCGCCCCGACGGCGGAAGATCTCGCGGCAATCGACGACGAACTGCAGCGGATCGCGGTTGAAATACGCAGCCTGCGCCTCGAGCCCGAGAGCCTCGACTGGCCGCTGCTGACCATCGAGAATGCCAGCACCATCCGCGAGGTGGCGGAGCGGCTGGGCAGCGACCCGGCCCCCGATCCGGCGGAACTCCGTGCCCTGGCCAACCGGCTCGACCGCATGGACCGCGCCGTTCTTGGTCCGCTGGAACGTGACGCGGGCGGGACGGCCGCACGCTTCGGACGGACGGTCGAGACAGTCGGGGAGGCCAGCTCCGTCTTCGCCGTGATCACCGGTGCTGTGGCGCTGTGCATGGTGCTCATGGCCCTCATTGTCGGCCTGCGTCAGGCGCGTCTGGCGCGTGAGGCGGCGCGGGTGCGCGACGAGCTGGAATTCGCCCGCGACAATGCCGAGGCGGCAAGTCAGGCCAAATCGAGCTTCCTCGCCACGATGAGCCATGAGATCCGTACACCGATGAACGGGGTGGTAGGGATGCTGGAGCTCCTCCATCAGGCCCCGTTGGCCGAGGAACAGCGCCAGATTCTCGATACGGCGGAGGAATCGGCGGCGACGCTGCTCGCCATCATTGACGACATTCTCGACTTCTCGAAGATCGAGGCGGGCCGGCTGACGCTGGAGAGCGTGCCGCTGTCGGTGGCCGGGGTGCTGGAGGGGGTCGCCGATACGCTGGCCGCGAACGCGCGCGCCAAGGACCTGAAACTTACCAGCTATGTCGACCCCGCCCTGCCCGACAGCCTGATGGGCGACCCGGTGCGCCTGCGCCAGATCCTGTTCAACCTTGCCGGCAATGCGATCAAGTTCACCCCGGGCGGGAGTGTGACCCTGGAAGCCCGCAAGCTGGCCGATGAAGGCAGCGAAGCCACCGTGCTGTTCGAGATCCGGGATACCGGGATCGGCATATCGCCCGAGGCGCGCGAGGCGCTGTTCCAGCCCTTTACCCAGGCCGAGGGGTCGACGACAAGGCGCTATGGTGGCAGCGGGCTCGGCCTGTCGATCTGCAAGCGGCTGGTCGACCTGATGGGCGGCCAGATCGGTGTTGAAAGCGAGGTCGGCCTGGGCTCC
>CAZPBH010000128.1:0-6409 GCA_964584645.1 uncultured Rhodospirillales bacterium
AGGTGCTCGGCACCCCGGCGCTTGCGCTCCCCTGGCTGGCCCGGTGGCAGGGCCACGCCCCGCCACGGCTGCAGCGCCCCGCGATTGCGCTTTATGCCGGGCTGCATGGCGAGGATGACGACGCCATCGAGGGCGAGATCCGCGAACTTCTGGGCCGCTTCCAGGCGGGCGCCCATCCCGTCTGTGCGGTGGCGGAGATCGCCGACGCCGATTTGCGTGTCTATGAGCTCGACCTCGCGAGCCGCACGGCCCTGCCCGGCGCGGGGTCCGCGATGGACGAACAGGCCGCCGCCCATGCCATGGCCTATGGCATGACAGCCGTGCCGCAGGGCACCGACCTGCTGGTGCTGGGCAGCCTCGGGCGCGCCGGCGCTGCCGCGTATGGGCGTCTGCTCGCCGCCCTCGATTCGCCCGATCCCGGCATGGACCCGCTCGCCCTGCTGGCCCGGTTCGGGGGGTTCGAGACCTGCGCGCTGGCCGGCGCCCTGATCGCCGCCCGCATGGGCGAGGTGCCTGTGCTGCTTGAAGGCATGGCAGCGCTGGCAGCGCTTGCTGTGCTGCAGGCGGCCCGGGCGGGTGGGGCCGATCATGCCCGCCTCGCCGCCTTGACCGGTCCCGAGGAGGCAGGTGTCGCTGCCCGGTTCGGCGGGGCCGGCATGCTGGTCGACCGCAGCGTCCAGCCGGGCAACGCTCTCGCCGGGGCCTTGATGATCGCACCGCTCCGGACCGCCTGCGCCGCGCTGCGCCGGGCGAGCGACGAAGGCTGAGGCGGGCCCTCATGCGGATCGTGCATCTGATGGCCGGCGGCGCCCATGGCGGGGCTGAGACCTATTGCGAGGAAACGATCATCGCGCTGCACCGCGCCGGCGTGGACCAGCAGGTGATCACGCGCCCCTATCCCGACCGTCTGGCGCGGCTGCAGCAGGAGGGGGTGAGCGTGCATGCCGCGCGGTTCGGCAAATGGTTCGATGCGGCGACGGGGCGACTGGCCCGCAGGGTCGTCGAAGGGTTTGGCACCCAGGTCGTCCACGCATGGATGAGCCGGGCCGCGGCCTTCGTGCCGCCGGGGGACCGGCCCGTGATCGGCTGGTTCGGCGGCTATTACGATGTCCGGAAATTCCGGCGCTGTACCCATCTGGTGGGATGCACCGAGGATATCGCCCGCCATCAGCGCGACCATGGCTGGCCGGCCGATCGGGTCAGTGCGATCCCGACCTTCGCCCTGCTGGATGACGGCCCGCCGCTCGACCGGGCGCGCTTCGACACGCCCGAGGCGGCGCCGCTGATCCTGTGCCTTGCGCGTCTGCATGAGAAAAAGGGGCTCGATACCCTGATTGACGCCATGGCCGGGCTGCCAGACGCCTTCCTCTGGCTGGCGGGGGACGGTCCGCTGGAGGCCCGGCTGAAGGAACAGGTGACAAGGCTGGGTCTGGAAGGCCGCGTGCGTTTCCTAGGCTGGCGCAACGACCGGGGGGCCTTGTTGCGGACCGCTGATGTGCTGGCCGTGCCCTCGCGCTATGAGCCTTTCGGCACGGTGATGGTGGAAGCCTGGGCGACGGGCACGCCGCTTGTCGCTGCCGCCGCTGCGGGCCCGGCCGCAACCGTCACCGACGGCGAGAACGGCCTGCTTGTGCCGGTCGACGATGCGGCGGCCCTGCGGGATGCGCTCGCCCGCCTGCTGCAGGATCGGGAGCTTTGCCAAACTCTTGTGGCCGGGGGCACGGCCAGCTGGCAGGCGCGCTTCACCCAGGCGAAGGTCGTGCAGGCCTGGATCAACCTCTATCGCGAGATCGCATGACGGCGCCCCTGTCGCCTGGCGAGGCGGGGCGCGGCTCGATCAGCCTGCGCACCCTGGTGGTGATCCGGTGGATCGCGGTGGCCGGGCAGACACTCACGGTCGGCTTCGTCGATATGGCCCTCGGGCTCGCCCTGCCGCTGACGACGCTTTTCGGGATCATCGCCCTGCTGGCGGTGTTCAACATCTTTCTGAGCCGGTTTCGCCGGCGTCGGCTGCATGACGACGAGGCTGCGGCCATTCTGGGCTTCGACGTCATCCAGCTGGCAACCCTGCTGTATTTCACGGGCGGCCTGACCAACCCTTTCGCGGTCCTGCTGCTGGCGCCAACCGCGGTGGCCTCCAGCGTGCTGTCCCGACGCTCCGTGCTGTTCGTCTCCGGGCTCGTGCTGGGCGCGGTTGGCCTCCTGGCCGTCCTGCACCGACCGCTGCCCTGGGCCGAGGGGGTGCTGTCGCTGCCGGGTCTCTATACGCTCGGCATCTGGACGGCCCTGTCGCTGGCCTGTCTGTTCATCGTCGCCTATGTCGGGCGTGTGGCGGACGAATCGCGCCGCATTTCCGATGCGCTGGCGGCGATGCAGAGCGCGCTGGAGCGTGAGCAAAGGCTGTCCGCCGTCGGGGCGCTGGCTGCCGCGGCCGCCCATGAGCTCGGCAGTCCGCTTTCCACCATCAAGGTGGCGGTTCAGGAAATGCGCCGTGATGTCGAGCCCGGCACGCCGTTGGCCGAGGATGTCGATCTGGTGGCGGGCCAGGTCGACCGGTGCAGCCAGATCCTCCACCGACTGGCACAGGAAACCACGGGCCAGGATCGCGGCACCGAGGAAGGCGGCCCCTTCGGCCCGCTCGACCCGGTCGAGCTGATCGAGGAGGCCGCCCTGCCATAACGACGGCCGGAGGTGCGCCTGAAGGTGCGGCAGCAGGGGGGGCTGATGCGTTTGCGCCGGGCGCCGGAGCTGATGCACGGGCTGGCCAACCTGCTGCAGAACGCGATCCAGTTCGCACGCTCGGAGGTCGAGGTGGTGGTCGACCGTCCGGAAGGCGGCCTTGCGGTGAGCATCATCGATGATGGCCCGGGCTTTCCCGAGACCATGCTTGATCGCATCGGTGAGCCCTATATCTCGACCCGGACGCGCGAGAACGGTCATCTCGGTCTCGGCCTGTTCATCGCACAGACGCTGCTGGAACGCACCGGTGCGGTGCTTCGTTTCGAACAGGTGGAGCCTTCGCCGGCCCGGCCCAGCGGCGCGCAGGTCACCATTGTCTGGACAGCGTCGGCGCTTGGGCAATATTCCTTGGTTCACACGTAGAACCTGACCGCGAAAGGGGTTGCCATGAGCGCCGTGACGGCCGCAACCGAGCCGGGAAACACCCTTCTGATCGTCGATGACGACATGCCCTTGCTGGAGCGGCTGGCGCGGGCGATGGAAAGGCGCGGATTCGAGGTGGTGAAGGCCGACAGCGTGCGCGAAGGGCTGGACATCGCCCGCAGGGTGAAGCCCGACTACGCCGTCCTCGACCTGCGTCTCACCGATGGAAGCGGCCTTGACGTTGTGTCGGCCCTGCATGAGGTCCGCGACGATTGCCGGATCGTGATGCTGACCGCCTATGGCAACATCGCGACCGCCATTGCCGCGGTGAAGGCCGGCGCGGTCGATTACCTCTCCAAGCCCGCTGATGCGGATGCGGTCGAATCAGCCCTGCGCGGGGCCAGCGCGGAGGGCCTGCCGCCGCCGCCGGAAAACCCGATGCCGGCCGACCGGGTGCGCTGGGAGCATATCCAGCGCGTGTTCGAGCAATGCGACCGGAACGTCTCCGAAACCGCGCGCCGGCTGCGCATGCACCGCCGCACCCTGCAGCGCATTCTGGCGAAGCACGCCCCGCGCGGCTGACAGACGGGGCCGCTTAAGAGGATCAGTGCGCCCCGGCGAGGGCCGCCTTGGTGCCGTCGCGCATCAGCTTGTCGACGATGCGCCCCTGGAACAGCGCCACGCCCGCCTGCTGACCGATCTCGATCGCCCGGGCGGTATCGCAGCGCGACAGGATGATCCGCGCCGTGCCGGAGCGATCGGCAACCCGCTTGAGGTCGGCAAAGCCCTGCGGGTTCTCGCGGTCGTCGAGCACATCCGACCAGTGGATCTTGAGCAGATCGACCTGCAGACGCTCGCGGTCCATGATCGGGAAGGTGTAATGCGTCAGCCCGTCAAGGCAGATGCGGTAGCCGCGGTCGCGCAGATATTCCCTGGCGAACATGAAGGCGCCGATATCCGCGAACAGGTCCACAGCCTGCATCTCGACAACCAGCTTGCCGCGCAGATTGGAGTTGATCAGCTCGTCGAAGCGCTGGAAATCGCCCGAGAGGATGGTCGAGATGTTCAGATTGAGCGAAAAGGCCCGCGACATCTGCGAGGCATCCTTGCGCAACAGCGCCAGCACCCGGCGGTCGAGCGTCTCGGTGAGGTGCATGAACAGCCAGCGCTGGGCCGTCACATCGACGTTGGGCAGAAGAACGGCCGCCACATCGCGCATCGAGACGTAGATCTCGAAGAAGACGGGCACGACCTCTTCCTTGTTGGGTGCGATGGCGCAGACCGTCTGGTTGCGGATCAGGCTCGAGATGTCGGCGCTGGTGAGCACCCGTTCGAGTTCCGCCAGCTGGGAAACCGTCATCGAGGGATGGCTGGGCTCGCCGAAAAGCTCGCCTCCGCCGGCCTGCGCATCGGTCAGGCGCTGCATGCGCTGGATGTCGACGAGGAAGGCCTCGTAATTGCGTTCGAGATCGTACCAGGTGCAGAAATCGCCGCGCTCGAGATCGCCGGAATACTGGATGATCGGATCCTCGCTGAACAGATAGCGAAGCCGGATCACGGCATCCTCGAGATCGGCCTTCGAGATACCCTTGCCGACGAAGAAGATGTCGCTGTTGCGCAGGATGAAGATCTGCCCCTCGTGCTGCCGCACCACGCTCTCGAAGGTGGAGGCCGCGACCCGGACGTGATGCTCGCGGCGATGGCGGGCCTGAAGACGCGAGAGATGGATATGCAGGGCAACCCGGCCTTCCTTGTGCCGACGCAGCCTTTCGGCCAGCGCCAGCAGGCGGTTCTCTGCCCGATCATCTGTGTGGCCGCCGCCCAGACCTTCCTGGGCGCGCCGGGTCGCATATCTGTTGTCGGACATCCTGTCCCCCATCCCCTTGATTGGCAAATTATTGCCCAGCGGGGCGATCTGACCAAGCACGAAATTTCGGGCCGTCCGCAACCCGCCCGACCATGAGGGTCCCGGGCGCGTCAGGGGCGCGGGAGGAAGGGGGCAAGGATCAGCCTTGGGGGCCTGGCGGTTCCTCTTCGAGGCGCGCCAGCAAGGCCGCGTCGATATCCTCGATCAGCGCCTCGATCAGGGCGAGCTGGGCCGCCTCCCTTTCGGCCAGGGTGACGTTCTCGGCCAGGGTGCGGGCGCGTTCGGCATCCAGCTCATAAGAGACGCTGCGTCCGGCCCACACGAAGGCGAAGGTCACGACCAGACGTCCCCGCAATTCGCGATCCTGATTGACGGTGAACAGGTCGCGCAGCGCTCCGCCCGTGCTGGCGCCCGCCCCGCGATCCCGCTCGACGATCGAGGCCTCGCGGATCGTTGCCAGCAGGCGACCGTCTTCGGCTGAGGGGACCAGACGCCGATAGGCCCAGGTGCGAAACACCGATGCCGGCGTCTGGGTCAGCCGGTATTCGACATGCTCGGAACTCAGCGGCGGGACATACTGGTTGTCGACGGCGACCGCAGCCACGGGCACGGGCCGCCGGTCGAGATGCTGAAAGCTGAGCTCGGGCAGTGCCCGGGTCGGCGGTGCGGCACAGCCAGCAACAAGCAGGGCCGTGACCAGAGCCAGCCGAGGCCCATGGAAGCGGCGGCGATCGGGGTCTTTCATCGATGCTCCCGCGTCACCGCCGGATCGACGCGCTGGATCTGGGTGGCAGCGTCGGTCGTGCGTGCCTCGGCAAGTTCCGCCCGCGAGAAGCGGAAGGTCTCGTTGCAGAATTCGCAGGTCATCTCCACAGCATCGTCGATCACATGTTCCTCGACAGCCTGCCAGGAAAGCCCGTCCAGAATCGAGGCCACCCGGGCGCGCGAGCAGCGACAGCCGCGCCGCACATCGGTGCGCTCGAACACGCGCACACCCTCTTCGTGAAACAGCCGGAAAAGCAGGTCATTCACGGGGAGGTCGCCGTCCAGCATCTCACGTTCACTGGAGGTGGCCAGAAGCATGATCGAGCGGCGCCAGTCGTCCTGCTCGACATTGCTCGGGGTTTCGTCCATCGGCTGGTCCTCGGGCAGGCGCTGCAGCAGGATCCCGCCGGCACGCCAGCCACCCTCATCCCGGTTCACAGCGATCTGGAGGCCGGTATCCAGCTGCTCGGACTGCCGGAAATAATGCACCACCGTATCCACGAGGCTGTCGCCATGCAGCTCGACAATCCCCTGATAGCGGTCGTTGGTGCCGAACTGGTCGACGGTAAAGGCAAGATAGCCCTGTCCAACCAGCTCGGGCAGGGAATAGGGTCCGTTTGAGCCCCCGGCCTCCGGCTCGGCGGCACTGTCGGACTTGGCATAGGCCCGGATATC
>CAZPBH010000129.1:0-6377 GCA_964584645.1 uncultured Rhodospirillales bacterium
GCCCAGCTCGGCCAGCCGGTCGACCAGCTCGGCGATCACGGTGCGCGGCCAGGGCCATTGGCCATGGGCGACGAGCGAGGCCTCGTCGATATCGACGATCCGCACACCGCCGGTGGCGGGGCGGGGCAGCACGCGATTATAGGAATCGAAGGTGAAGTTGCGCAGCTGCTGCAGCCAGAGCGGCTGCGGCTCGACCGTCAGCGCCAGCCCGCCCAGCAGCACCGCCAGCAGGGTGAGGCTCTGCAGCACACGCCCCGACGCAAAGCGGCGCAGCCCCAGCAGCCGCGCCGTGCGTCGATCATGCCCCGCACCTCGTCCAGCCTTCATCGACCCCCTACCCCCAAAGCGCCGCCCCCCGGCGGCCCGGCCCGTGATGCCGGATCAGCCCAACGCCGGATCAGCCCAGCGCCGGATCAGCTCAAGCTATGCGCCAGCCCGGCTGCGGCGGCCTGATCGGCCCCCAGCGATTCGAAGCCCCCGGCGGCCATCAGATCCGGGCCTTCCAGATCGATCTTCGCCCCGCCATCCAGAGCTGCCGGCGGCAGGCTGACCCCCGCCAGGATACCGCCGCCGAATTCGGGCAGGGCGAACTGCCAGGGGGCCGCCTGCACCAGGCTTTCCAGCCCCGGCAGCGCCTCGGCCGCCCCATTCGGCTCGGGCGCGGCGGCGGCACTCAGCCCCGCGAAATCGAGCGGCGGATCGGCGTCGGCGGGCTCATCGCCTTCAACCGCTGCCATCAGGCGATGGGCATCGGGGCGGACCTCGGCGTCGAGATGGGCGACCGCGAGGCTTTCCGGCAGGTCGGTCAGGATGATGCCCTGCTGCCAGCCGGCGCCGGCGAGCCGCGTCTCGGCCGGTACCGAGGACGTGATCAGGTCGGTTATGGTGGCCCCGTTCTCGAGCTGGATGTCGTGCTCAATGAACAGGCTGTAATCGCCAAGGGGTCGCGCGACCTCATCCAGATCAAGGATGAAGTTCATCGCGTCGGTGTCGGAGGACACCCCATCCCAATGCGCCTCGACAACCTCGAATTCATAGGGATTGCCGATGATGACATTGAGGAAGATGTCCTCGGCGCTGGAGGGGTCTGGCAAGATAGGGACATTGAACGTCACGGTGATCGTGATGTCCTCCGACCCCTCATAGATGTCGTCATTGTTGGCATCCGAAGAGAGCGTTGTTGAGATGACGTAAGGCCCGGTGGAGGTGTTCGGGTGGACCACCACCCCTGCCTGATGCCCGGTCTGGAAGCCGGCACCGCTGCCGAGCACGGTGTCCATGGCATTGCCGGCCGCATCAGTGATGACAGCGCCGTTCAGCAGGATTTCGTCATCCACCTTGATCCCGCCATTCGTGTCCTGCGCGCCAGGGTGCAGCATGTCATGGGTGAAGGTCAGCCGGGTCACGTTCTCGAAGATCGAATCACCGCCCGTATCGGCCGTAAGGGGCTCCCCCGGCTCCCAGCCGGTCTCGGGGAACAGGTCGATCTCGGTGCCGTCCTCCAGCTTGATGGCGTCCAGCAGCGCATAGACGTGTTCCGAGCCGATGATCAGCTTGAGGAAGGCCAACCCGTCGCTGAGATCGACGGTCACGGCTTCGCTCAGCTCCACATTCACCTCGATCTCGTCTTCGATGCCGCCATAGCTGTAGGTGCCATTGGCGACACTCACCGCTGTCGCCACGGGTGCGGTGGTGTCAACCTGCACCTCCGGCATGACCTTGCCGGTCGTCAGCAGATGATCGAAGTGGAGGAAGGCATCCGGCCCGCCGCCGACCACATCGGTGATGGTGCCGCCATACAGCTGGATGTCGGTGTAGAAGAAGGCGATGCCATCGCCATCGGTATCGCCGGCCTGCACGGTGTAGGTGAAGGCGAGCGTGTCGCTGGTGCTCTGGCTCGCATTGTAGGTCGCGAAGCCGTGAGAACTGCCGATCTCCAGCTTCAGCGTCGGCACGCCCCCTGCCGTATCGACGGCGACATCCTCGTTGAAGGTGATCTGGAAGAGCAGGTCAGCCCCGTCGCCATAAACCCCGTCGGCGGGCAGGGTCATCGTCTCGGCGATCGGGGCCGGGTTGGCCCGGGTATCGACGACAACATCGTCGGTCGCGATGGTGACCGCGCCGGTGAAGGGATTGCCGACAGCATCGAGGATCGTGTTGGGCGCAAAGTTCAGCGAGGCCCCGGCGACCTCGCCATGCACCTCGGAGATGGTCTCCAGATCGAGCGTGAAGGCGAGTTTCGTGCCCCCAGGAGTTTCCGTGGTGAGGCTCGGGTCGAAGGTCGCCTTGACCGGCGTGCCGCCGATCTGGAAGTCGACCACAGGCACCGCACCTTCGCTCACGCTCACCTTTTCATCAAAGGTGATGTGGAAGGTGAGGATGTCGTCCGCGACATGGAGCAACGCGGTGTCGTCGACCTCGGCCGTGGCGACACTCGGGGCCGTCATGTCGAGGGTGATGGTGTGGGTCTCCTCGCCGGCCGGGATTTCCTTCGACAGGGTATCGTCGTTGGTCGCTTCCAGCCCCTTGCCGTCAAAGCCCTTCACGGTGAAGGTCGCCGGACCATCGCTGAAGCCGCCGAGCGCGTAGCTGAAGGTCAGATTGCCGCTGGCGTCGGTCTGGGCGCCGGTCACCACCTTGATGGAGGTGCCATCATTCACCGTCAGTTCCGGGATGAAGCTGCCGACCGGTTCCACTGGCGCGTCGAAGTCGAGGGTGAAGATGACAGTGCCCGCCTGCTGGGACACGGAGATGTCCTGAAGCGCGCTGACCCCGTCGCTGGTGCCGACATTCAGGCTCGACGGCATCGAGGCCGTATCGAGGGCATTGCCCTTGGCGTCCTTCACGGCCCAGCCCTGCAGGTTGAGCCCCGACAGGCCAATCTGGCTGGTGTCCTCGCTCAGCGCGGCGGGCAATGTGGCGGTGAAGGTCAGCGCCGTCACGCCTCCCTTGGTGGTGGCGCTGCCCATGAAGGCGGTATCGAGGGTGAGGCTGACATTCTGCCCGCCGAGTTGCGCGGTCAGCGTTGGTGCCACGCCGTCCTTGGTGACCGTGACCGCTTCGCTGAGCGCCAGATCGATGCTCAGCGTGTCGCCGGGCCCATAGCTGGCAGCCCCCGCCGATGCGCCGGTGAAGGTCGGATCGGTGAAGTCGAGGACGAGGTCGATGGTGCCCGTCTTGCCACTCAGGTCGATGGGGGCCTCGACGCCGGCAAGCTTCAGGTCCTTGACCGCGACCGGCCCGTCGGTGGTGCTGGCGATCACATAGGTGAACAGCACCTTGCTGGGCGCTGCCTCGCCGGTTGCGGGCAGGATCTTGCTGAACAGGGCCTCTTTCTCGACATTGCCGATGGTGAAGATCACCTGGCTGCCCTCAAGATCAGCAGCCTCCACGCCGGCAAGGCTCGCGAACTCGACCTCGAAATGCAGCTCGTCCGGCTCGGGCGTGGCGGCATATTCGGCCGTGACCGCCTTGACGCTCAACCCGGTGGTCGGCGCTGGCGCGTTCCAGACCAGGTCCACCTCGGTCTCGTCGGTGTTGCCGGCCTTGTCGGTTGCCAGCAGGTTGACCTGCCAGGTGCCGCTTTCGTCGGGCGCCTCGCCCGCGAATTTCAGGCCGACGGTCCCGCCTGTTGCTGCCCCGCCTGTCGGGCCGTCGCTCCCCTGATCGCCGCCGGTGGCCGGGGTCGTGATCACGAAGGGGGAGGCGCCCTCAACCTCGCTCCACTCCCCGTTTTCCAGCTTGAAGACGCTGTCAATCGTGATCTCGACCGTGTCGTCCGCATCCTGATCCGTGGCGCGCAGGCCCGTGTCGATCTCCCCGGCTTCATCGAGGGTGAAGGAATCCGGTCGGGCCTCATCGTTCCAGACGGGCGCATGGTCGTCGTCGGTTACGCTGACCGTGGCGGTCGCGCCGGTGACGACCACATCATCGAAGCCCAGAAGCTTGGCCTCGAGGGTAAAGGTGTCCTCGACCTTGGCATCTTGGCTCAGCCCCAGGCTCAATTTCTGCTCATAATCGAGCACTTCGAGCAGATTAACCTCAAAGTCCTTGGCGTTAGCTGGAATGGTGATGTCGAGCTCAACGGACACCTCACTTTGGGTGGGTGTGGTCCCGGCGTCACCGCCGATTGTCCCGCCCGAGGTATCGTCTAAAGGGATGGCCGTAAGTTTGATTTTGCCGGTAATGACTTGGCTATCCGGGTTCGACACCAGGATTGTTAGACTAAGAGCCTCCCCCCCCTCTGTGAATGACGCGTTGGTGGGGGTCAGGCTGATCGATGGGGCGGTGCCGAAATCTTGGATGGTATGGTCGAAGTCGCGCGCCTCGCCCTCAGGGTTCATCACCCGACCTCTGATAACAAGCTCACCCGGCTTGAGGCGTTCCCCGGGCGTGAACGCGGTTTCCAGCCGTGCCAGGCCCTCATAATTCGTGTCATAGACCAGCTCGATCACGTCCTTGCTGGTGTGGAGGGTCTCGCCCGCATGGGTGATGGTCAGGCCCTCGACGCCATAGCCGCGTTGATTGGGGCTGATGAGCCGGCTGGTGATGACGATCTGACCGTCTTCGAAGCGCGCGAAGAGCTGGTCCAGCTGCGGGATCGCATCGGCATCCTCGATGATCGCGGTGGCCTTGGGCGGACCCTCACCGCTTTCATCGCTTGAATAGGGCCGCCACGTGTTCTGAGGTCCGCGAATGCCGATCAGCTCGACGCTGATATTCTCGTCGGGCTCGTCCAGACCTTCACGCTCCGCCAGATCGAGGGTGATCGAGGCTTCCTTCTGCCCGAAAAGGAACTGCACGCTATGGCGCTGCCCCATCCAGGCCTCGAATTCCGGGTCGCTGGAGGTGTCCGTGTTGCCGTTGGGATCGACCGCGAGGCCGTGCTGGGTCGCCCGAATGTCATGCCGGTCGAGGCTTGGATCGGCGCCCTTGTCAACCAATCCGCCATAGCCCGGCTCGCCCGTGTTATCCACACTGAAGCGATAGGCGATCTGGAAGTCGAACGGGGCGGGCTCGTCCAGAACCAGCTTGAAGGTGACCTGGCCTGCCTGCTCGCTCCGCACGATCTCGGCCTGTTCGAAAGAGGCGCTGATTTCGAGCAGGTCTTTGGTTGTATCGTCGTCGCCGCCCTCGCGACCGCCTTCGCCTGCCGGATCGCGGCCTTCGCCGCCATTCTCGCCAGCGGGGCCGCCACCGATCTCCGTACCGCCGCCATTCCCGCCGCCACCGGAAGCCGTGCCTGAGGGATCATCCCCGCCCAGCTCGCCATTCAGCGTGTCGATCAGATTGCCAAGCCAATCCTGGCCTTCGCTGCTGTCGAGAAAATCGTTCCACGCATCGTCGCCCTGATCGCGCACGCGCGCTTCCACCGAATCGGCGTCGAGATTGGAGGGATTGTCGAGCCCGGCTTCCTCGCGCGCGGCGCGCTCATCGGCGATGTTCTGAAGGACGCTGTCGAGCTGGTCGGCGAGGCGCTGCGCGCCCGTCGAGGCGCCTTCGCCCTCGCCCTCGCTCGCCTTGCCCTCGGTTTCCTGCTGGGCGGGGGGCTTCTCGTCGCTCGCCTTCGCCTCGGCGGCCGGTTTCTTGTCGTCTGCTGGTTGGGCCGAGGCCGGGATGACCTTCGCCTCGCCGTCGCCGGCCTTGCCTTCGCGGTCCTCGCCACCCCGATCCGGTTCCGGCTCGATGCCGCGGGAGCGCTGGAAGGCGTCATAGGCCTGGTCCAGCCTTTCGCGCGGGGCGATGGCCTCGGCCCGTCCGAAATGCTGGGTCGTCTCGGCGATGTCGCTGCGCGAGGACGTCCAGCCGCCAGCCCCGCCGCCGGTGATGGTGTCGAAGGGGTTCGCCACCTCGACGACGTCGCGGCCGTCATTCATCACCATCCCGCCTTCGACGAGAGTGATGCGGCTGTTGGGCGTACCGGGCTGGATATCGCCCATGATGATCGTCCCGCGGATGCCCAGCGTGCCCACCGGTGTGGCGATGGTCACGTCATCGGGGTCATTGCCCGCGATCTTGCCGCTGATATAGACGAACATGCCCTTGAGCATCGAGAACATGCTCTCGCCGCCCTTGTCGGGGCCGTCGAAGCGATACTCGTCCACGCTCAGCCGCGCGCTGCTGCCGAGCGAGAAGGTCGTGTCGTCCATGAAGCGCAGATTGACCGCGGCGTCCGGGGCGGTCTCGATGACATCGCCAACGCGCAAGGCGATGCCGGTGCGCAGGGGCTCCATCGTGCCGTCGGCCCGGCGGATCATGCCGCCGCCCTCCAGCGTTTCCACCGTCCCGATGGCGCTGGCATCGGCCAGCTGGATCGGCCCCTCGGTCGCCTGGGCGCTCTGCCCCGGCGCCAGCGGGCTCAGAAAGCTCGCGATCAG
>CAZPBH010000130.1:0-6357 GCA_964584645.1 uncultured Rhodospirillales bacterium
GAGATCTACCACAAGATGCCGCCCATCTGCTGGACCGCTCCGTCGACACGCTGTCGGGCGGTGAGCTGGCGCGGGTTCATCTGGCCCGAGCGCTGGCAACGCGGGCACCGCTGCTGGTCGCCGACGAGCCGACAGCCGCGCTCGACCTGCGCCACCAGATCGAGGCCCTGTCCGTGCTGCGCGCCGAGGCGGATGCAGGCCATGCGGTGATCGTCGCCCTTCATGACCTCGATGCCGCCGCCCAATGGGCGGATCGCGTGGTGGTGATGCATCAGGGACGGGTGATGGCCGATGCGGCCCCGGCTGAAGCGCTCTCCGACCAGAATCTGGCCGAGGTGTTCGGTGTGGCGCGGCAGGCCCGTGGTTACGCCCCCCTCAGCCCTTGAGGGTCAGCTTCAGCCCAGCGGCCATGAAGACGACATGCTGGCAAGCTGCCGCTACGCGCTGGTTCAGACGACCCTGCGCATCGCGGAACCTGCGGCCGAGCGGCGTTTCCGGGACGAGCCCCAGCCCGACCTCGTTCGAGACCAGCACGACCCGGCCGGGCACATCGGTCAGTGCATCGACCAGAATGTCCGTCGCCTCCTCCACCTCGTCCTCGGCGGCCATCAGATTGGCGAGCCACAGGGTCAGGCAATCAACGAGAACCGCACCTTGCGCTTCTGCGGCCGTCGCCAGTGCCGGCACAAGCTCGCGCGGCACCTCCTGGATCGTCCATCCCGGGTCACGCTCGGCCTGGTGGCGGGCGATGCGTTCGGCCATCTCCTCATCGCCTGCCTCGGCCGTGGCGATATAGGTCCTGGGCCGGAAATCTGCACATAGATCGAGCGCCGCGCGTGACTTCCCCGACCGGGCACCGCCAAGGATCAGATGTGTGTCGGGGATGATCATGGGGCGATCTCGATGGGCTCGGCAAAGGGGACGCTCTTGGCAAACGCCTTCGCGAAATCATGGGTTCCGGTGAGGATCCAGAAAGCCCGGATCACCCCCGCATGGGTCAGCACGAAGGGGCGCTCCTCAAGGCGGAGATCGGCCCATGCCGCGCCGACGCGCGCCTGCATGGCCGCAAAACTCTCACCACCGGGCGGGGCGCGGTTGATGGGGTCCTCCGCCCACCAATCGCTTTCGCGGCGGTCGATCTCCTCCCAGCCTCTCCCTTCCCAGGACCCGAAATCGAGTTCCTGCAAACGTTCGTCGAGCCGTAAGGGCAGGCCAAGTGCCGCCGCGATCCGCTCGGCCGGGATGCGACAGCGCTGCGACGGGCTGGCAACCACGCTCCTGATAGTCTTCAGCCGCGCCAGCAGAGCCTCGGTGGCGGAAGCTTCATCAGGGCCCGGCGGCGGCTCCCAGCGGCCATAACAAAGACCCTCGGGCGCGCGCGTGCGCGGATGGCGGGCAATGAGCAGGCTCATCCGAGCCATGCCAGGAGGACGCTCAGCATCGCGAGCTCGCCCAGCATCGCGATGGCCCCAAGACCATCGCCGGTATAGCCGCCAAGCCGGTGCTTCAGATAGACCAGCAGCCCGCCGGCCGGGATCGCCGCCAAAGCCAGGGAGAGCGGTCCGGCAAGCCCGAGCGGCAGGCTCAACAACACACCGCCGACGAGCGCGATCCCGAAATCACTGGGTGCCACCCCCTCACCGATCGGCTTGCCCAGCCCTTCATCGCGTGCGTAGGGGGCAAGGCGCATGGCCGCAACGACCAGCAACCGTGCGCCTGCATGGGCGGCGATGAGCGCCAGCACGCCCGTCAGCGGCGCTAGCGAAGCGAGCGTTACCACCCGAAGGATCAGCGCCATGATGAGCGCCGCTGCCCCATAGGTGCCGATCCGGCTGTCGCGCATGATCTCCAGCGCCCGCTCGCGCGTCAGGCCGCCGCCCAGCCCGTCGGCCGTATCCGCAAGGCCATCTTCGTGAAAGGCGCCGGTCAGGAGCACCATGGCCACCACCGCGAGGCCCGCGGCTGGCAAGGGTGGCAGCACCTGCAGGGCAAGCAGCCAGACAGAACCCGCCCCCGCGCCGACCAGACCGCCGACAAGAGGGAACCAGCGGCTGGATCGTTCCAGCATCCCGCTCTCATGCCCGACCCATGCGGGCACCGGTATCCGGGTCAGAAACTGAACGGCGTAGAGGATGAGGCGAAGCTCGGCCTTCAGCGCATCTGTCATGGGACGATCCCGAGCTCTTCCAGCGTCGCCATGTCATTGAGCACGGCACAGGCCGCTCGCGCCAGCGGCAAGGCCAGCAGCGCCCCGGTCCCCTCGCCCAGCCGCATGTCGAGATCAAGCAGCGGACGCAGGTCGAGATGATGAAGGATGTGGGCATGCCCGGGCTCGGCCGAGCGATGGGCAAAGATCAGGCAGCGCCGGGTTTCCGGACGGTCGGTCAGCACCGCCAGCGCCGCGGCTGAGGCGATCAGCCCATCCACCAGTACCGCCATGTTGCGTGCAGCCGCTCCAACCATGGCGCCGGCCATCATCGCCATCTCGAACCCGCCATAGGCCTTGAGCGCCTCGAAGCCGGAATCGGGGCGGCTGCGGCGTGCGATGACCCGCTCAAGCACCGCCAGCTTGTTCTGGATGCCCTGTTTGTCGAGGCCGGCCCCCGGTCCGACAAGGAGGCTCAGCGGTGTTCCCAGAAGCGCATGAGCGATGAGGCTGGCGGCCGAGCTGTTGGCGATCCCCATATCGCCCGGGATCAGGACCCGCACCCCGTCATCGGCGGCCCGCGCGGCCAGCTCGGCACCCCTGGAAAGAGCCTGCTCAAGCTGGCTCTCATCCATGGCATCGCCGTGAAGCACATTGCCGGTGCCGCGCCCGAGCGAGGCCCGGATCAGGCCTGTATCCTCGGGCAAGGCGCCAGCCACGCCGGCATCGACCACCTGCAGGCCAGCACCACAGGCCCGTGCCAGCGCATTGGCCGCGGCACCGCCCTGCAGGAAGTTGACCACCATCGCGGCCGTGACGTCCTGAGGCCAGGCCGAAACACCCTCTTTCGCCAGCCCGTGATCGCTGGCAAAGACGATCACCCGCGCCGGATCGGCCGCGGGCCCGTCGCAGGCCTGAGCCAAAGCCAGGGCGAGGGCCAGCTCTTCCAGCCGGCCGAGTGAGCCGGGCGGTTTCGTCTTGGCGTCGAGGGCAGCCCGGACAGCGTCGCGCAGGCCCGAGATTTCCGGTGCGATGGCAAGATGGGGCAGCACGCAGGACCTCGGGGCACGAACGGAACGGACGCAAGGAAGAAGCCGCCTCTTCTGGCACGCCAGAGCTGGGACGGCAACGCCGGATGGCGGACATGACCGGCGCGGATTCGCGCAGGAGCGGCAATCCTGCTAGGTTGCCGGCTTCTTCGATATCGGAACAGCGCTTCTGGATGGTTCTGTGGGTTCTTCCCACAGACATGCAGATTGCTGTGCCTTGCCGGAACAACGCAGGATCGTCGCAGTTCATGTGCGGAATAGCAGGACAGATCACCTTCAATGGCAGCCCGGCTGACGGCGCGCTGGTCTCCCGGATGGTGGCCCCCATGGCGCCGCGCGGCCCCGATGGGGTCGGCCTCTGGCAGCAGAACCGGATAGCCCTTGGCCATCGCCGGCTGAAGATCATCGATCTCACCGACCATGCTCATCAACCCATGGTCGATGGTGATCTCGGCCTGACCATCGCCTTCAATGGCTGCATCTACAATTACAGGGAATTGCGGGCGGAGCTGGAAGGCCTGGGCTATCGCTTTTTCAGCCATGGCGATACGGAGGTCATCCTCAAGGCCTGGCATGCATGGGGCGAAGAAGCCCCGAAGCGGCTTTTCGGGATGTTCGCCCTTGCCATCGCCGAACGCGATACCGGAAGGGTCATCCTGTGCCGTGACCGGCTCGGCATCAAGCCGCTCTATCTGGCGGAGATGGCGGGTGAGCTGCGTTTTGCCTCGACCCTGCCGGCCCTGCTCGCCGGCGGGGGCATCGACACCGATATCGATCCGGCGGCACTCTGGCAGTATATGAGCTTCCATTCGATCGTGCCGCCACCGCGCACGATCCTGAAGGGGGTCGCCAAGCTGCCGCCCGCCACCCTGATGGTCATCGAGCCGGATGGCTCAAGGCGGCGTGCAACCTACTGGAAGGTCACCTACGGCCCGCAACCGGGGGATGAAGGGAAATCCTTCGAGGATTGGCAGGACGAGGTCCTGGCCGTGCTGCGCCGCGCGGTCGAGCGCCGTCTGGTGGCCGATGTGCCGGTGGGCGTGCTGCTCTCGGGCGGGCTGGACAGTTCGCTGGTTGTCGGGCTGCTGGCCGAGGCCGGCCAACACGGGCTGAAAACCTATTCCATCGGCTTCGAGACGGTTGGCAATGAGCAGGGTGACGAGTTCCGTTATTCCGATGTCATCGCCCGCCATTTCGCCACCGATCATCATCAGATCCCGGTCGACAGCAGCCAGTCGCTGCCGGCATTGCCCGCCTGTATCGCGGCGATGGCCGAGCCCATGGTCAGCCATGATTGCATCGGCTTTTACCTGCTGAGCCAAGAGGTCGCCAAGACGATCAAGGTGGTGCAATCTGGCCAGGGCGCTGATGAGATCTTCGCCGGCTATCACTGGTACCCGCCGATGCTGGAAAGCCGGGATCCGCTGGCCGATTACGCACGGCATTTCTTCGACCGTGACGCCGCCGAGATGCGCGCGATCCTCGGCCCGGATGCGCTGGCGGGTCTGGACGAGGACGACCCGGCTGAAGCGTTTGTCGCTGACCATTTCGCTCGCCCCGGTGCTGCGGCACCCATCGACAAGGCGCTGCGGCTCGATACGGAGGTGATGCTGGTCGACGATCCGGTGAAGCGGGTCGACAACATGACCATGGCCTTTGGCCTTGAGGCGCGTGTGCCCTTCCTCGACCATGAAGTGGTGGAACTGGCCGCCAGAATTCCAGGCGCCCTCAAGACGCCGGAAGGCGGCAAACATGTCCTCAAGGAAGCAGCAAGGAAGGTGATCCCGGCCGATGTGATCGACCGGCCCAAGGGCTATTTCCCGGTCCCCGCGCTCAAATACCTTCAGGGTCCCTATCTCGACATGGTGCGCGAGGCCGTGACCTCGGATGCTGCACGCGCACGCGGGTTGATCCGGGAGGACTATGTTGCCACCCTGCTGGCGGCGCCTGAAGACCATATCACGCCGCTGCGAGGGTCGAAGCTCTGGCAGGTGGCGTTGCTCGAGCTCTGGCTGCAACAGCACGGGATACGTGGCTGATGTCCAACACCCTGCATGAACGCGAAGGGGCCACGGTCCGCAGCTGGGTCACCCCGGCCGCCGGTGATGCCGACTATGCCGAGATGGGCCGGAACGTGGCGCTTGAATGCGGCTGGGGCCGGCTGCTTTTCGCCCATACCTTCGATCAGCTGGAGACCATCGCGGCCGATCTGCGCGACGAGCGGGCCGGTCAGCGCGACATCGCCTTCTATGTTCGCGATCCGCATGTGACCCTGAGCCTTGCCCCGCAGGAACTGTTCCTCGACCCGTCCCACACCTTCCGCCTCTGGCTTCAGGACTGGACCCCGCCGGATATCAGTGCCGGCATCTCCATCCGTGCGCTCGACCCCGCGCGCGACCCGGATGTGGTGAACCGCATCTATGCCGCCCGCAACATGGTGCAGATCCAGCCCGCCTTCTTCCAGATGCACGAAGGTGGCGATGCGCTGACCTGGCTGGTGGCCGAAGCCGAAGCCACCGGCGAGGTGATCGGCACGGTGACAGGTGTCGATCATCGCCGCACCTATGCGGATCCCGAGAACGGCAGCTCGCTGTGGTGTCTCGCGGTCGATCCGCAGGCGAGCCTGCCCGGTGTGGGGCGGTCGCTGGTGGTCGCGCTGGCAGAGCGGTTTCGGGCCGCAGAGCGGTCGTTCATGGACCTGTCCGTGATGCACGACAACGCGCAGGCGATCAGGCTCTATGAGACACTCGGCTTCGAGCGGGTGCCGGTCTTCACCCTCAAGAACAAGAACGCCATCAACGAGAAGCTGTTCGCCGGGCCGGGTTTCGATGATGTGCTGAACCCCTATTGCACGATCATCATCAACGAGGCCCGCCGGCGCGGCATTCATGTCGAGGTCCTGGATGCAGAGGGCGGGTTCTTCCGCCTGACCCATGGGGGCAAGTCGATCGCCTGCCGGGAATCGTTGTCGGAGCTCACCACTGCCGTCGCGATGAGCCGATGCGATGACAAGGCCGTGACGCGCCGTATTCTGGGCCGTGCCGGGCTGCTGGTGCCGGCCCAGATGATCGCCGGATCGAGCGCCGACAATGCTGACTTCCTCGCCAAATATGAGCGCGTTGTCGTCAAGCCGGTGCGCGGCGAACAGGGCGCGGGTGTGGC
>CAZPBH010000131.1:0-6348 GCA_964584645.1 uncultured Rhodospirillales bacterium
GCGAAGTATCGCCCGGCCTTGGCCAGCTCTGCGCGGAACGTCGTCGCAACCGACACGCTGTCGAATACCGCATCCACCGCGACCCGGTTCTGGGTGCCTTCCACCCCGGCGAGGATTTCCTGCTCCTTCAGCGGGATGCCGAGCTTCTCATAGGTCGCAAGCAGGGTCGGGTCGACCTCGTCGAGGCTCTTCGGCCGCTCCTTGAGCTTCGGGGCGGCGTAATAATAGGCATCCTGATAGTCGATGGGCGGAAAGCTGACCTTCTGCCAGTTCGGCTCCCGCATCGTCTGCCAGCGACGATAGGCCTTGAGCCGCCAGTCGAGCATCCAGGCCGGCTCTTCCTTCTTGGCGGAGATGAACCGGATGATGTCCTCGTTCAGCCCCTTCGGCGCCGTCTCCTGCTCGATATCCGTGACGAAGCCGTATTTGTAGCGCTCACCCAGCGAGCGGACGGTCTCTACGGTCTGTTCGGTTACACTCATCCGTTCTATTCCGCTGCTATCTTCATGGCAGGCTCGCCCTGCACCCCTCCGGCGAAACGTGCCGGCACGCTCATTTCCGCAATGCTCACCGCCTCAAGCGCCCCGCGCACGGCCTCGTTCACCCGTGCCCAGTTGCCGCGCATCGGGCACAGGCTTTCGACGCTGCACTGGTCATGGGCGCCTTCCACACAGGCCGTCATCGCAATCGGGCCGTCCACCGCCTCGATCACCTGTCCGACCGAGATCGCTGCCGCCGGCCGCGCAAGGCCATAGCCACCCGCCGCCCCGCGCTTGGAGGTCAGCAGGCCGGCGCGTGCCAGCTGCTTGGCGATCTTCGCGACCGTGGGCTCGGGCAGACCCGTGGCGGCCGCAAGATGTACTGCCGTCGCTGCCCTCCCGTCGGCCCGCGAATTGTCGCTCTCCCGGGCGAGCTGGCCCAGAAGGACAACGGCATAATCTGCCATCCGGCTCAGTCTGAACATGGACCTGTGTCCCCTCGTCTTGGGCGCCGGAGATGTCTCGCGCCAATCCGGACCAGTCTTGTCCTGAAAGGGACATAGCCGGTCGGCCTCCCTGTTTCAAGCTTGATGACACGGACCGGGGCTGCCCCGCGCCCTGAGCCTGAATCGACCGGCCGGGCATTGCGCGGCCTGGGGATAAGGGCTAGTCATGAAGGGGTGCGCCGTTGTTCTTCAAGCACTTGGATGCTGCCGCGCCGCGGTATCCGAAGAGCGCGCGACATCAGGGGGATCGAGGAGTTCATGCAGGGGATGCTCAAGCCGCTTTATCAGCCGATCATCAGCCGTGCCGCCTTCGATGCGGTGATCTTCGACCTTGACGGCGTCATTACCAAGACCGCAGACGTTCATGCGCGGGCCTGGAAGAAGCTGTTCGATGACTACATGGCCGAGAAGCATCCCGGCCAGCCGCCCTTCACCATCGAGGGCGACTACATGACCTATGTCGATGGCAAGCCGCGCTATGACGGGGTGCAGAGCCTCCTCGAATCGCGCGGGATCAGCCTGCCGCGCGGCGAGCCTTCCGACGCGCCCGGGAACACCACCATCTGCGCGCTTGGCAACCGCAAGAACGATGCCTTCCTGCAGGAGCTGGAGGAGAAGGGTGTCGAGCGCTATGAGAGCACCATCGACTTCATCCACGACCTCCACAGGCTCGGCATCCGGGCCGGGATCATCTCCTCGTCCAAGAACTGCGCGCATGTGCTGAAGGCTGCCAACGCGCTCGACCTGTTCGAGGTGCGCATCGACGGCACCCATCAGGAGGCCGAGGGCTTTCCCGGCAAGCCGGCCCCCGACATCTTCCTCAAGGCCGCCGAACAGATGGGCGTGACGCCGGAGCGCACAGCCGTGATCGAGGATGCCCAATCCGGCATGCAGGCCGGGCGCGCGGGCAATTTCAGGCTGGTGCTGGGTGTCGATCGAGGCGGCAATCGCGAGGCGCTGATCCGCGACGGCGCTGACGTCGTCGTCAACGATCTGGCGGAGGCGAGCGTGCGTGAGGATCTGCCCGACGGCATCGCCGATATCGACGTCGTGATCAACGGGTTGCAGGGACGCAAGCTCGCCGTCTTCCTCGATTATGACGGCACGCTGACACCCATCGTCGCGACCCCCGACCTCGCGGTGATGAGCGAGGAGATGCGCGCACGGGTTGCCAAGCTGGCCGCCAAGACGACCGTCGGCATCATCAGCGGGCGTGACCGCCGCGACGTGGCGGCCAAGGTACAGCTCGACACCATGGTCTATGCCGGCAGCCACGGCTTCGACATCAAGGGCCCCGGTATCGAATTCGAACAGGGCGCGGAGTTCATCCCCGCACTCGATGAATCGGAAGCCTATCTGAACGAACAGCTCGGCCAGATCGAGGGCATGCTGGTCGAGCGCAAGAAATACGCGATCGCGGTCCATTACCGGAACGTCGATGCCGATACCCATCTGCCGGCCATCGAAGCCGCCGTCGACAAGGTGGTCGCCGATCATCCCAAGCTGCGCAAGAAGGGCGGCAAGATGATCTTCGAGATCCAGCCGAACATCGACTGGCACAAGGGCAAGGCGCTGCTCAAGCTGCTCGACAATCTGGGCATGGACGCCACGAACTGTGTCGCGATGTATATCGGCGATGACGTGACCGACGAGGACGCCTTCAAGGCGCTGCCGCATCTGGGCTTCGGGGTGGTCGTCTGGGACGGACCGCGCGCCACCGCCGCCAATTTCAGCCTCGAGAGCGTGGACGCCTGTGGGCTCTATCTGGAAGCGCTGGCCGACCGGCTGGGCTGAGCACGGCGCGCAACATCAACGAAAATCCGAGGTTCGAGGGGAGCATCATGGGCTGGACGCTGAGCTACGACGAATATGACGCCGAAAACGAGAAGCTGCGCGAGGCGTTGTGCGTGCTGGGCAACGGCTTCTTCGCCCTGCGGGGGGCGGGCGAGGAGACCGATGCCGATCCGGTCCACTATCCCGGCACCTATCTGGCGGGCGGTTACAACCGGCTGATCACGATGATCGCCGACCGGCCGATCGAGAACGAGGATCTGGTCAACTTCCCCAACCCGCTGGTGCTGAAATGGCGTCAGGCGGGGGGGAGCTGGTTCAGCCTCGACGATGTCGAGATCACCGAGTTTCGCCAGAATCTCGACCTCAAGCACGGGGTGCTGGAACGCAGCGTCGAGATGCGCGATGCCCAGGGGCGGGCGAGCCGTGTCGTCTCCCGGCGATTCGTGTCGATGCACGATTGCCACCTCGCCGGGCTGGAGGTCACCCTGACCCCGCTCAACTGGTCGGGGCCGATCGAGATCGAGAGCGCGCTGGACGGGACGGTCATCAACCATGGCGTGGCGCGCTACCGCAAGCTCAACTCCCACCATCTGAACTACCTCGACAGCGGCCTGCTGTTTGAGGAAGAAGACATCTGCAACGAGCATGGCGGCTCGGGCGCGGTCGAGGGCGTGTGGCTGCGGGTGGAGACCACGCAGTCGCGCACCGAGATGGGCCAGGCCGCACGCACCCGGATCTTTGCCGCCGATGGCCGGCGCGTCACCGCCGAGCGGGAGCGAATCGAACGCGATGGCGGCGCCTATATCGCCGAGCGCCTGCGGCTCAACGCTCAGGAAGGCGAGCCGCTGCGGATCGAGAAGATCATCGGAGTGTTCACCTCCCGCGACTACGCCATTAGTGAGGCAGCGCTTGAAGCGCGCGACGCGGTCCGGCGCGTACCGGATTTCGCGCAGGTGCTGCACGACCATATCCGCAGCTGGGGCCAGCTCTGGCATCGCTGCGACCTGCACCTGACCGAGCGCGGGGAGGGCGACGAGAACGGGATCGAGCGCACCCGCATGATCCTGCGCCTGCACATCTTCCACCTGCTGCAGACGACCTCCATGCACACCATCGACATGGATGTCGGGGTGCCCGCCCGTGGTTTGCACGGTGAGGCTTATCGCGGCCATATCTTCTGGGACGAGGTCTATATCTTCCCCTTCCTGAACCTGCGGCTGCCGGAGATCACCCGGGCCCTGCTGCACTACCGCTATCGCCGGCTGAACCAGGCCCGGGCCTGGGCAAGAGCGAACGGCTTCAGGGGTGCGATGTATCCCTGGCAGAGCTCCTCGAACGGGCGCGAGGAAACCCAGCAGGTCCATCTCAACCCGAAATCGGGGCGCTGGCTGCCGGACAATTCCTCGCTCCAGCGGCATTCCAACGCCGCCATCGCCCTCAACATCTGGTCCTATGTCGAGGCGAGCGATGATTATGACTTCCTGTCGTTCTATGGCGCCGAGATGTTCCTCGAGATCGCGCGGTTCTTTGCCAGCCTCGCCACCTTCAACGAGGGCAAGGGCCGCTACGAGCTGCTCAAGGTCATGGGCCCGGACGAGTTCCACGACGCCTATCCCGACCGCGAGGAACCGGGCCTCGACAACAACGCCTATACCAATGTCATGGTGGTCTGGATCCTGCGCACCGCAGAGGAGATCCTCGACCGTCTGAACGAGGAGAAGCGCGCCGAGCTGTCGGACAGCATCGGGCTGGAGCCGCAGGAGGTGGAACGCTGGCAGGACATCCGCCGGCGCATGTTCGTGCCCTTCCATGCGGACGAGCAGGGCGAGATCGTCATCTCCCAGTTCGAGGGCTATGAGAATCTGCAGGAATTCGACTGGGAGGGCTATCGGGCGAAATACACCGATATCCAGCGGCTCGACCGGATCCTCGAGGCCGAGGGCGACAGCGCCAACCGTTACAAGGCTTCCAAGCAGGCCGATGTGGTGATGCTGTTCTATCTGTTCTCACGCGATGAGCTGCAGAACCTCTTCGCCGAAATGGGCTATGAGTATGACGAGGGCATGGCCCACCGGAACGTCGCCTATTACGAGAAGCGGACCTCGCACGGCTCGACCCTGTCCAACATCGTCCACGCCTGGGTGATGGCGCGGCTCGACCGCACGCAGAGCTGGACCCTGTTCAAGAAGGCGCTGGAAAGCGACGTCAGCGACATCCAGGGCGGCACGACCCATGAGGGCATTCACCTCGGCGCCATGGCCGGAACGGTGGATCTGGCCCAGCGGGCCTATACGGGCATGGAGCTCAGCCATGGCACGCTGCGCTTCAACCCGCAATTGCCCGACGCGCTCGAGCGGCTGGAGATGCGCCTGCGCTATCGTCGTCACCGCCTCAATGTCACCGTCGACAGGCAGCGGCTCGTGATCGCCGGCGTGCATGGCATGGAATCGCCGGTGAAGGTGGCGCTCGGGGACGATGTGCGTGAGCTGTGCATGGGCGAGGAAGTCATCTTCGACCTCAACACCACCGAGCTGGCGGACTGGCCTGCCGACAGGCCGCTGGAGGCTTGAGGCCGGCGGGCCTCAACTTATCCCCAGAGACAGGTTTGGACCCGCGCCATCAGAAAACCTGATTCTGATTAATCCTGCCGCGCCGACACGGTGCAATACAGCAAGATTCCCGCCCTGGTTGAGCGAAGCTGCATATGCCCATAAGCAGGCACTGCTTAACGATGCGGGACTTTCGCGGACGAGGTGCGAAGTTCCGTCCACCATGTTATCCACAGCCCGGGCGCTGGCCAACGAGCATAGATAGGCGCCTGGCACGGCTCTGAAAGATGATGTTCACAAAAAGTTAACGCGCCCGCTTCGCTCAGCGCGCAAGGGCACCGAATCGGTGCTTGTTCTTTTTTTGTTCCGTGCTAGCCTGATGGTCGGAACCAGGATCTGTCCCGACCATGCCCGAAGCCGAGCCCTTGCTGCCGATCTTTGACGGGGCGCGCCGTGCGCGCCGCTATCTGGCGCTCTACCTGCCACATCTTCCGGTTGAGCGTATCCGGCGCATGGCGCCGGACACGCCCTCCCCTTTCGCCCTGCAGACACGGAGCCGGGGTCGGGAGCTGATCCTGCAGGCCGACGCCCATGCCGAAGCCGCCGGCGTGGCGCCTTCCATGGCGGTCAGCGATGCGCGGGCCCTGTGCCCGGCCTTGCACCTGATCGAGGCCGATCCGATGGCCGATCAGGCGTTGTTGCGCAAGCTGGCCGGCTGGGCCGGGCGCTATACCCCGCTGGTCGGGTTACTGCCGCCCGCTTCTCTCGGGCTCGACATCACGGGATGCGCGCATCTGTTCGGGGGCGAGCAGGCCTTGCTGGACGACGCCGCCCGAAGACTGACAGCCATGGGGTTCACCGTCGGTGCCGCGCTGACCGACAGCCTGGGCGGGGCGCATGCGCTGGCGCAATGGCAGGCATCTTCGCCACAGATCGTCCCGACCGGAGAGCTTGAAGAGGCGCTGCGCCCCTGTCCGCTGGGCGCGCTGGGGCTGGGTGCAACCCAGGTCACGCGGCTCA
>CAZPBH010000132.1:0-6305 GCA_964584645.1 uncultured Rhodospirillales bacterium
AGGGTCAGGCCGTTGATGAGCTGCTGGAGGAAATATTCCATTCAGGCCGGGCGGTTCGGGGGAAACGGCCGGTCCCTTGGCGAACCCGCCGGCAGCTGCGCCCTCACCCTACCAGGAGGTGGGGCTCGGCCGCGACTCGCCGCATGAGGCTGCAAGGCTTTGGCGGGCACGGTCAAGTACCAAGCCCCGGAGGTGCCGGTGGCCGAGGCTGCGGGCATCGACGAAGGCCCGGATGCCGGCGGCACAATAGGCCCGCTCCCCGGTCCGGGAGGCATTGAGGGCGAGATCATTGGCCCGGGCCGTGCGCAGGGCGTGCAGATCCCGCTCGCCCATCTTCTCCTGCGCGGCGAGTTCTGCCTCCGACCAGCGGAGATAGTCGGCATGGCGCAAGCTCATCGCGTTATAGTCCGCAACCAGCTCGGCATCGGGGAACAGGCGGTCACAGGTCAGCGCGAACACCATCATCGAGGTGTGCCAGTCGATCAGCGCACGCGCCTCGGCCGCCGTACCCGCGAGATCGGCGGCACCGGGCGACGTGCCGCCCCCGCACATGGCTGCGCGCGCGGGTCCCACCACGCCCACCATCAGGGCGAGGGCGAGGCTCATCAGACAGGCGCGAGCGAAAACCGGCACGGTCACGTTCATTGGATCCTTGCTCCCCCTTGCTGCGTTCCGGCTCCGGCGGGCGGGCTCGCAGTCATCTCAGCCAACCACATATAGCGATAGCCAGCAATCGGTGGATTCCCCGGTGAGCCGTCTCATCATCATCTCCAACCGCGTCAGCCAGCCACGCGAGGGAGCCGCGCGCGCCGGCGGGCTCGCGGTGGCGCTGCGCGACCTGCTTTATGACGAGGGCGGGGTGTGGATCGGCTGGAGCGGCGAGACCAAGGACGGCACCGCGCGCACGCCGCATGTGGTGGAAGACGGGCCGGTCACCTTCGCCACCCTCGATCTCGGCCGCGAGGACCATCGCCGGTTCTATATCGGCTATGCCAATGGCACGATCTGGCCGCTCTGTCATTTCCGCCCCGGGCTGATGACCTTCGACCCGGAGGATTTCGCCGGCTACATGCGGGTCAACGAGGCCTTTGCCGATGTCGTCGCCGAATTCGCGAAACCCGAGGACCGGATCTGGGTCCATGATTATCATCTCTTTCCGCTGGCAAGCGCGTTGCGCGAACGCGGGCTGACCAACACCATCGGCTTCTTTCTGCACATTCCCGTCCCGCCGCCCGAGCTGTTCGCCGCCCTGCCCCGGCATGAGGCGCTGCTGGATGCGATGGCGGACTATAACCTCATCGGCCTGCAGACCGTGGCGGACCGCGATGCTCTTGCGCGCATGCTGGCGCAGGTGACCGGGGCCCGCATCACCGCGCACCCCGATTTCGAGGCCAGCCGGCTGGAAGGCGGGCGCCGGCCTACAACACTGGCCCATTTCCCCATCGGCATCGATACCGCACAATTCGAGGACATGGCCCGCAAGGCCGCCAGCTCGCGCGACAATACGCGCCTCGCTCTCTCCCTGCGCGGGCGCAGCTCGATCATCGGGGTCGACCGGCTGGACATCTCCAAGGGCATTCCGCTGCGCTTCGAGGCGTTTCGCGACCTGCTGCGGCGCTATCCGGAGGTGCACCATGACCTGCATTTCCTGCAGATCGCCCCGCCCTCGCGCATGGATGTCGCCCAGTATCGCAGGCTCCGTGCCCAGCTGGAATCGCTGGCCGGTCAGATCAACGCGGAGTTTTCCGAGTTCGACTGGATGCCGCTGCGTTATCTGAACAAGGGCTTCGCGCGTCCCACCCTTGCCGGCTTTTATCGGCTCGCCAAGGTCGGGCTGGTGACACCCCTGCGCGACGGCATGAACCTCGTCGCCAAGGAATATGTCGCGGCCCAGGATCCGGAGGATCCCGGCCTGCCGGTCCTGTCACGCTTCTGTGGCGCGGCTCACGAGCTGACCGAAGCGCTGATCGTCAACCCCTTCGACCCCAGCGCCGTCGCGGATGCGATCCACAAGGCCCTGAACATGGATGTCGAGGAGCGCAGGCAGCGCCATGCAAAGATGCTGGGCCGCCTGCGGGATCACGATATCCGGTGGTGGCGCGATGCCTATCTGGCCGCGCTCAACCGGGTTGCGGGCTCATGACGAGCCGATAAATGTCGTCCTTCATCGCAAGGCGCTGCTTCTTCATTGCCTCGAGTGCTTCATCGGGCGTCGATTCGTGGTGGCGCATATCCTCGATCTGACGGTTCAGGCTCGTGTAGGCGTCGAACATCCGCGCGAAATGCGGGTCGCTGCTGCGCAGCATCGCGATGCGCTCGCTGTGTTCGGGCAGTTCATGGGCCGGATCGAGAAAGGCTTTGGTCATGACGCAATGATCTCCTTCGAATGAGGATGGCGGCCCCGCCTGAGGGCGGCCTCACGGCCACAGGAATCGAGCCGGATTTTTCAGTTCAGCAGAAAACGGTTGAGACTTCCTTGAAGCCGATCAAACCGGCTGACGATTTCCAGCCTTCCCGGGATCAATCCTGCGGGGTGCGGACAATGCCCTCATGGCGTCGCCACCAGGACTGGAACATCAGCAGCGCCCAGCATCCCGGCGGCAAGGGACCACGTCCCTGTCTGATCTGCCGATGCAGGCCCGCAATCGCCTCGGGCCGGAACAGGCCCTGCGCACGCACCATCGCGGGGTCGAGGAGCTCGTCCGCCCATCGGCCCAGCGGACCGCGCAGCCAGCTCTCCAACGGCACGGTGAACCCCTGCTTGGGCCGGTCGAACAGGGCGCGCGGCACGCGCCGCTCGAGCACCCGGCGCAGGATGTACTTGCCGCGACCATCCCGCGCCCGCAGGGCACCGGGCAGGCTCATCGCATGGGCGACGAGACGGTGATCAAGCAGAGGCACGCGCACCTCCAGCCCATGGGCCATGCTGGCCCGGTCGGTCTTCACCATGAGGTCATCCGGCAGATAGCTCGCCAGATCGCCCAGCATCAGCCTTTCCTGCGGCGAAAGGCTGGAAGGCGCCCCCGCCATCGCTGCCTCGATCTCCGGCGCCAGCGATGCCCGGCCCTCCTTTCTGGCCAGCAGGCCTTCCGCACGCCCTGCCCAAAGATCAAGAAAGCCGTCATGGGGATGGCCCTCGCGGCCGAGGCCAAGCACGCCTCCCGCCCGGATCAGACGGGCCTGAGAGGCCGGTCCGAGGCTGGCGCCCAGCGGCGAGCGGCCGACACCGGCGATCACGGCTCCCGCCAATGGCGCCAACGGACCGAGTTCCGTGCGTCCCGCCTGCAGCCGGCCACCCCAATGATGCCGGGCATAGCCGGCAAAAAGCTCATCCCCTCCGTCCCCTGACAGGGCCACGCTCACCGATTGCCGTGCCAGCCGGCTGACCAGCCAGGTCGGCAATTGCGAGGCATCGCCGAAGGGTTCGTCGAAGGCGTCGTCCATCCGCATGGCCAGAGCGGCGGCTTCCTCGCCGTCGAGGATATGGCTCTGATGGTTGGTGCCGAGATGACGGGCGATGGCTTCGGCCGCACGGCTCTCGTCATAGGCAGCATCACGGAAGCCGATGGTGAAGGTCTGCAGGGGTCGAGGGCTGGCCGCCTGGGCCGCCGCCACCACGGTCGAACTGTCGATACCGCCCGAGAGGAAGGCGCCGAGCGGGACATCACTCAGCAGTCTTTCGGCCACGACCCCGTCGATCAGCCGCGCCGTGCTCTCGATGGCCTCGTCTTCCGTGGCCGGAACCGTTGAGCCGGCCCGCGCCTCCGCCCAGCATCTTCCCGGCGTCCACCAGCGCACCCGCCGGGCAGCACCCCTGGAGCCAAAACAGATCGCCTCACCCGGCAGGACCTTGTGCACGCCCCGCAGGATCGTGCGCGCGCCGGGCACGAAGCCGAAGCGCAGCATCGCCGTCATCGTGTCGGGATCGAGGACGGCGTCCGCGCGCGCATGCGCCATCAGCGAGGCAACCGTCGAGGCGAAGATCACCCCGCCCTCGCGCTCGGCCCAGCACAGGGGCTTGATACCGAGCCGGTCGCGCACAAGCCAGAGTTCCTCGCTCTCCTGATCGAAGAGCGCAAAGGCGAACATGCCGACCAGCCGCGGCAGCGCCGCCTCCACCCCAACGCGCGCCAGAAGCTCCAGCAGAACCTCGGTGTCGCTGTGCCCCCGCCACGGTCCGCCCAGCTCGGCGCGCAATGCTTCGGCATTGTAGATCATGCCGTTGAAGGCGATGACGCAACGCCCGCTGCTGTCGACCATCGGCTGTGCACCGGCCCCGGAGAGGTCGAGGATGCTCAGGCGACGATGGGCCAGCATGAAGCCCCGCTTCGGATCGACATGAGAGCCCGAAGCATCCGGGCCGCGCGCCTCCAGCGGACGCATCATGGCGGCTGCCACCTCTGAGGGGGCGTGAACCGACCAGGATCCCTGCCGATCCCAGAAGCCGGCGAGGCCGCACATCAGACGACACGCAGGCGCGGTCGTTCGTCCTCATCTCTCTCGTCGGCTGCCGCCGGCCGCAGGAGCGTCTGCCAGGCCGACAGATCACGCACCAGCCAGGCACCCTCATCCTCCCCCCAATCGAGGTGGAGCAGCGGGCGGGATTTCGCCTTGCCGAGCCAGACCGGCACGGTGTCAACCACGCGCAGGCGCGCCAGCGGTACCAACACCACGCGCCGCGGCCAGCACATGACCGAGATCAGGCGATCCTCGCCCAGCACCAGCCGGCTGTAACCGCGGACCTGCGTCATCCCCGCGGATTTCAGGCCGAAGAAACTGGCCGGACCGGCGGCACGCAGGCGCCCGACGCGGCGTTCATAGCTCTGCGCCCAACCGGTCAGCCGGTTTATGAGGTCGCCATCAACGGGGCGAAGATCGGGAGATACCATGGGCTGTGGACATAACGCCCCGCACCATACCCGGCAAGGAGAGCGGGCGGCAGCATCGATGCATCGCCTCAGCTCTCGCGGAAGGCCCGATTGGCCCCGGCCAGCAGCGGGTTGATCAGATAGTCGAGCACGGTTCCCTTGCCGAGCGGGATCATCACCTCGGCTGGCATGCCAGGGTAGAAGGTGACCCCCGTCATGCGTTCATCGGTCAAATCGGGGATCAGCCGGATACGGGTCATGTAGCCCGACGCGCCGGTCCGCCCGTCGGTCACGCGGTCGGCGGAAAGACCGATGATCTCGCCCGGAATGGGCGGAACGGTGCGGAAGCCGAAGGGGGTCAGCCTTATCTCGGCCGGCATCCCGCGCCCGACCTCGTCGATATCGTTCGGCTTGAGCAGCGCCTCGACGACGAGTTCGTCATCATCAGGCACGATCTCCATCAAGAGCTGCCCACCGCTGACGACCCCGCCTTCGGTCGCCACCGACAGCCCGACGATGGTCCCCGTGGCCGGAGCCCGGACCTGCACGCGATCCGCCACGTCTTGGGCGGCCCCGATCAGGGTGCGTGTCTCCTGGAGTTCCTGCTGCACCGTCTGAAGCGATTCGACCACCTCGTTCATGAAGCCGGCCTGAATATTGTTGCGTTCCTGCTCCAGCTCCGCGATGCGACGTTCATTGCTGTCGAGCCCTGCCGCGAGCTCGGCGATGCGGCCGCCGATGAGCGCCAGTTCGCGTTCCAGTGCCAGCACCCGGGCCCGCGTCGCATAGCCCTGTTCGAACAGTTCCTGCATGTTGGCGAGTTCGGCGTCGAGCAGGCTGAAGGAGGTGCGCTCGGCCTCAAGCCGGCCGGCGATCCCGCGACGATCGGCGCGCAAGGCGGCCAGCTGCTCATCCAGCACGCCGAGCTGTCCGGCGAGGGACCGCTGGCGGGAGTCGAACCGGTCGCGCTGGGTCTTGATGAACTCGACCACCTTGGGATCGTCAAGCCGCGCTGTGAGATAGGCGTCGAATTCGGGCCTCACGAACCCGTCACGCTCCGCGATCAGGCGGTCGCGCTGGGCCAGCATGGAGGCATATTGCGTTTCCAGCTGGCCGAGATTGGCCTCTGCTCGCACCGGCTCCAGCTCGACCAGAACATCGCCCTCGGTGACATGGTCGCCTTCGCGCACGAGCACCTGACGGACGATACCCCCTTCGAGGTGCTGCACCTGCTTGCGGCGGCTTTCCACCACGAGGATGCCCGGCGCCAGCGCGGCACTCGCCAGAGGTGCCGTTGCCGCCCAGAGGAAAAATCCGCCAAAGGCAAAGACGAAAAGCAGCGTGCCGGCCAGCATGAACCGGTCGGGGCGTGTGTTCAGGACCTGCGTGGTGTCCGGCACGGTGACCGCGTGCCGGCCCATGACCTCAACTGCCTGC
>CAZPBH010000133.1:0-6291 GCA_964584645.1 uncultured Rhodospirillales bacterium
GCTCTGCCAGCGCCCCCAGAACCGCGCCGGCGCCAAGCGCAAGGGCGGCCAGATATGTTGCCAGCCCGACCAGCAGCATGGGCAGCACAATCCCCTCCCGCGGTGCCGGCGGCAGCGCCGAGCGCGGCTCGCCATCGCGACCCTTCAGCCCCGGGTGCTGGAACAGGCGCTTCATCGCCGCTCTCAAGCCGTGGCCCTGATGGCCGGCTGCGGGCCTTCCAGCCGTCCATTCTCGAGATGCAGGGACGGATAGGGGAAGCTGCGCGGCAACTGGGTGGAATGGGTCGCGATCAGCACCGCCGCCCCCAGCCGATGCAGCTGCTCAAAGAGGTACATCAGCCGCATCGCCATCGCCTCATCGACATTGCCGGTCGGCTCGTCCGCCAGCAGGACGGCCGGCTTGGCGATGACGGCGCGCGCGATGGCCGCCCGTTGCTGCTGCCCGCCGGACAGCGTTTGCGGCAGTGCCTGCAAGCGGTCGCCGAGCCCGACCCATTCCAGCAATTCGATCACGTTCTTGCGCACCCCCGATTCCGGCCGGCCCGCGAGACGCAAGGGCAGCGCCACATTGTCGAACAGGCTCAGATGCGGAAGCAGGCGGAAATCCTGATAGACCACCCCGATCCTGCGGCGCAGGGCGGGCAGGCGATGGCGCGGCAGGCCGGCGACATCCTCGCCAAAGGCCGTCATGCGCCCGCGGGTTGGCCGGATGGCAAGCCCGATCAGCCGAAGGAGTGTCGTCTTGCCCGCACCGCTGGGCCCGGTCAGGAAGTGAAAGCTGCCGGGTTCCAGAACGAGGTCGATGTCCTGCAGCACCTCCGGTCCGCCCGCATAGCGGGCGCCGGCCTTGTCGAATCGGATCAGCGCCGTGGGGGTGTTCTGTGTCGGGATCTGCCGTTTTCTTGCCTGCATGGCTGGGCCCCTCTATAAGTCCGCCCGAAAATGAATGTTGGGGCGAGTCTCGCCAATGATCGTCGCGTGCCCTTCCTGCGGATCCCGGTTCAAGGTCGATGCCGAACGCCTCGGCGAAAAGGGCCGCAAGGTCAAATGCTCCAGCTGCGGCCATATCTGGTTGCAGCGGCCCGAGGAACCTGCCGAGCGTGAGGTCGAACCGCCCGCCCTCCAGCCGGCAGCACTCGAACCGGAGCCGATGCCTACACCCATCCCTGCGGCGGCCCGGCCGGTCGAACGCCAGGACGAGGGCGAGGGCGGAAGCCGCCTCGCCTGGCTCATCGGGGCACTCGCGGCGGTGGCGGCTGTCGGCGCGATCGCGTTTGTCATCCTCGGTCGGGCCGTGGTCATGGATGTGTGGCCGGGATCACGCACCTTCTACACCAATATCGGCCTGTATGAGGCGGTGCCGGGCGAGGACCTCGAATTCGTCGAGGTTTCCTCGCGCGAGGAGGTCGGCCCCGATGGCGTGCGGACCCTCACCGTGGCGGGCGAGATTGCCAATACCGGCAACCAGCCGCGCGTCGTCCCTCCGATTACGGCCTCCATCATGGGTGAGGACGGCGTGCTGCAGAGTTGGCAGTTCCAGCCTGATGACAATCTCCTGCGCGCGGGTGAGCGCCTGTCCTTCAGCTCGAGCCTGCGTGACCCGACACCGGGGGGCATGCGGCTTGCTCTCAGTTTTGCGGGCAATGAGGACTGAGCGCGCCATGGACGAGGGCCGGGCCGATGGGTGAGCCGGCCCGTCTGCTGATCGCCGAGGATGAGGAGGCCGTGCGCGCCTATCTGATCCGTGCGCTCGTCGGGGCCGGGTATCAGGTGACGGCCGTGGCCGATGGCCGGGCGGCGCTTGAGGCGATGCAGCAGGAACGTTTCGACCTCCTGCTGACGGATATCCGCATGCCGCGGCTTGATGGCATCGAGCTTGCCCTGCAGGCCGGGCTGATCGATCCCGACATGCGCATCCTGATGATGACGGGCTATCCCCATGAGCGCCAGCGCGCCCACAATATCGACGCTCTGAGCCATCGGGTGCTGAGCAAGCCGTTCGAGATCGCCGAACTGCGTGAAGCGGTGGCCGAGGTGCTGGCGAGCCCGCCCGGGTAATCCAGCCGACCGCGCGGGAACCGCCGCCCCAGGTCGGGCTCTCAGAAGCGATCCAGCAACCGGTCGAGATAATCGAGTTCCTCTTCCGAGCGGCCCATCTCCCCCCGCCGACGGCGCAGTTCGTCCAGCAATTCCCGCACCCGGCGGCGCTCCATCTCGTCCGGGATACCGACATCCTGATTGTTGAGCCAGCCCCGGCCGTCTTCCATGCGGCCGAGCGGATCGCGCCCGCCGGGCTGGACGCCGGGGGGCAGCAGGGTAAAGCCGAACCCCTGACCCTGTCCCTGCATCAGCTGGGCGAGCTGCTGGGCCATCTGCTGCTGGCCGTCGCGCAGCGCCTGCAGGGCGCGGTTCTGATAGGGCAGGGCATCGCCCGGCCGATCGCCACCGAGGGCACGGCCGGCGCCGCGCATTTCCTGCTCGGCCGTACCCAGATTGCCAGGCACTTCGCCCATCTGCTCGCCGAGGCTTCGCATGATCTCGCCAAGCTCGCGTCGCAGTTCCTCCTGCGCCTGGGCAAGGCTCACGGCATCCGGGGGCGGGCTGCCGCCGGGCGAGGAACCGCCCGGCTGTCCGCGGCCCGGGCTTTCGGGACCCTCGGCCCCCCCGGGTGGGCCGGCCTGGGGCGGAAGAGGTGGCGGCATGCCGGGTTGGGGCAGGGGGCCGGCGCCGAAATCGGGCGGGGTCATCGGCGGCGGACGCGTGCCCGGCTCGCCGTCGCGGGGGCGCGATTCCGGCATCGCGCGGTCGGTGCGGAAGGTATCGTCCATCAGCTGCTGCTGGCGCTCGGTCAACTCCTGCAGCTGGCGCATCGCTTCCAGCGTCTCGCGCATCTGCTCGGACATCTCGCCCGGCTCGGCCAGCTGGAGGTTTTCCATCATCCGCTGCATCTGGTTGAGCATCTCGCGCGCCGCCTCGCGCTGGCCGGTCTCGCCCAGCTCGCGCATCGCCTCCAGCATTTCCTGCAGGCCCTGCATGTCGAGCATGTTCTCCGCCATTTCGGGCGTGATCTGAGGGATCTCCTCGCCCATCTCCAGCCGGCGGGCCATTTCCTCGGCAAGCGCCTGCGCAAAGCGCTGCATCTCGCGCTCCAGCGCGTCCATCAGCTCGGCCAGTTCCTCGGGCGTCGTCTCCGGGTCGGCCAGAGCCTCTTCCAGCGCCTGCTGGACATCACGCAGGCTGCGCTCGGCCAGCGAGAGATCACCATCCTCGAGCCTGAGCGCGGTGTCCCAGAGCAACGCGATCACCTGATCGATGGCCTCGGGATCGCTGGACCGGATCAGCCGCGAGGCCGCGATCCTCAGCGCCAGAAAGACCACCGTGTCGTCGTTGAAATCCTCGGGCGCCAGCGCCAGCGCGAACAGCTCCTCGGCGACCGCGCGCCGGCCATGTTCGGGCTCCCGCACCAGCTGCTTGCGCTGGGCGATGATGGCGCGGGCAACCGGATGGCTGAACCGTCGCTCGGGCAAGGTGAGGGCCAGCGTCTCGCTCTCGCCCGTCAGGCCCGCGCCGTCTTCGGCGTGCAGCTTCACGGTCACCGGCAAGCCTGCCCAGGGATGGGCTGTCAGATCTTCAAAGCGCGAGCCCGAGGCCTCACGCGCCGGGGCACCGGCTACGGTCAGCTCAAGCGTGACGGGATCACGCATCCGGTTGGCGGCTGCTGTGGTATCGAGCCGGATTTCAGCGCCGGCCGCGACCACACCGTAATCATCCGCGGCCAGCCAGGGCAGCTCCAGCGCCATCCGCTCGCTCGGACCCGGCGCATCGGTGAAGACGATCATCGGCGCCCGATCCCCCTGCAGGTCGATCTGCCAGCTGCCGAGATCGCGCCGGTCGACACGGAAGGCCAGCTCGCCGCTCACCTGCAGCTGCAATTCCATGCGGTGCAGGCCGGGGGCGACCGTCTCGAAGGCGATCTCCACACCGTTGAAGCTTGCCACAGGAACGGTCTCGACAGACCCGATCTGGGCCAGCAGGGTAGAGCCCGCCGGCACCGCGACCGTTTGCGGACCCGGTCCCTCGCGCTCGCGCTCGTGCAGGGCAATCGGGGCGAGGCCGGTATGCTCGGGCGGGTTCAGCCAGGCCACCAGTTCGACCGGCTGCGCCGGGGTTCCGATCGGCGCAAGGGTCGGCTGCAGTGCCGTCAGCACGCGACCGCCGAGATCCGGCCATCCGATGATGCCGGCCACGAGCAGCCCAAGGCAGACCAGAGCACGCATGCCATAGGGGTCGGCCCGCAGCAGGACGGGCTGGATGCGAACACCCCGTGCGGCCTGCGCCCGGGCCTGCTCGCGCGCCAGATGGCGTTGCCACAGGGCAGCCTGGGCGCGGTCGAGCCCGCCCGCCGGCCGATCGCGCAGCGCGTTGAGGGGGCGATGCGCCAGATCGGCATCGACCTCCAGCCGGCGTTCGACCTCGCGCCGGGTCGGCAGCTGCCAGCCCCGCAGATCGCGCACACAGGTCCAGGCAAGCAGAACCGCAAGGCCCACGAGCACCAGCACGTGCAACCAGCCAGGCAGCGCCGTCAACCAGCCGAGCCAGGCCAGCACAAGAAACAGGCTCACCACGCCGAGCGGGCGCAACAGCGCGGGCGCTGCGCGTTCCCACAGCAGGATCGCCCAGGTGAGGCTGATCAGACCCGGGCGCAGGCGGGCGCGTCGGGCGACGTCGCGGGGCAGGGGCGGAGGATGGACCATGGGCACTCCTCATTCGGGCCCGGCACGCTGGCGGAGGCGCTCGAGCCCCTCAGGCGAGCCAGGCGGGGGTGGGCTCCGCCGCGATGATCGCGTCCACGCTCTCGCGCGGGCGGATCACGGCCACATCTTTGCCTCGCACCAGCACTTCGGCCGCCATTGGCCGGGTGTTGTAGCGCGAGGCCATCACGAAACCATAGGCGCCGGCATCCAGAAAGGCCAGCAACTCGCCCGCTTCCGGTCGCGGTATCGGCCGGTCACGCGCGAAGGTGTCGCCGCTTTCGCAGACCGGGCCGACGAGGTCGACCGCCACCTGGTCACGCCCCGCCTCGGTGCTGACCGGCACGACATCGTGCCAGGCATCGTAGAGGCTGGGCCGGATCAGGTCGTTCATCGCGGCATCGGTCACGGCGTAGAGGCGTCCTCCCTCATGCTTGAGGTAGAGCAGTCGGGTCAGCAGAACACCGGCCGGACCGACCAGCGACCTTCCGGGCTCGATCGCGATATCGCAGCCAAGCATGGCGAAATGGCGGCGGACGAGGTCGGCATAGCCGGCCAGATCGGGCTCGGGCTGGCCCTGATAGCCGATGCCGAGCCCGCCCCCGATATCGATACGCCGGGGCGGCAGACCCGCCTGGGCGAGCTCCGTGCAGAGGGTTGCCAGCCGGGCATAGGCGGTCTGGAAGGGCGCAAGATCAAGGATCTGGGAGCCGATATGCATGGCCGGCCCCATCACCTCGATACCCGGCAGGCCGGCGGCAAGACGAAACACCTCAACCGCGCGGTCGAAGGCGATGCCGAACTTGTCATGCGCCCGGCCGGTGGCGATCTTCGCATGGGTCGGCGCCGCCACATCCGGGTTCACCCGCAGCGCCACCGGCGCGCTTCGGCCCAGCGCCTGCGCCCGTGCCGCCACAAGGTGCAGTTCCTCGACCGATTCGATGTTGATCTGATGGATCGCCTCGCCCAGCGCCAGGTCGATCTCCGCCACGCTCTTGCCGACACCGGAAAAGACGATGTGTTCCGGCGCGATCCCGGCCGCACGGGCGCGCATCAGCTCGCCCCCCGAGACCACATCGGCGCCAGCGCCCTCCTCGGCCATGATGCGCAGGATGGCCTGATTGGAATTCGCCTTGACCGCATAGAAGATGCCGACCCCAAGGCTGTCGAGCGCCTGGCGATAAGCCCGTACCCGGGCGCGGATCTCGCTCTCCGTGTAGACATAGAGCGGTGTGCCATGGGCAGCCGCCAGCGCCTCCAGCGGCACATCCTCGGCATGGAGCCGGCCGTCCCGATAGCTGAAATGGCCACGCATCTCAGCCGTCCTCAGGGGTGCCGGGCGGCGGCGGGGCGGTCTCGGGCGGCGGATAGCCGCGCGGATAGCTCGACGGTCGTCCAGCCGGCGGGTCGACGCTGCCCGGCTTCTTGCCGCACCCGGCGAGCGCCAGCACGCCGCCGGCAATCACACCCAGCGCTGCCCGGCGCGCAAGCACGCTCACAGGAACCTCTCCCGCGCTGCACGCAGCGCCTCGCCCACCCG
>CAZPBH010000134.1:0-6291 GCA_964584645.1 uncultured Rhodospirillales bacterium
CCGATCAACTCGGCCTCCAGCAGGCCATGCTCGTCGATCATCGCATCGAGGATATCGGGCAGGCGCTCGCGAATGGGGGCCAGCTCGCGATGATAGCGGGCGATCTGCTCCTCGCCGAAATGCAGGGCGTAGCGCTTGAAATAGGCTTCCGTGTTGTCCTCGGCCTCGGGCCAGGCGGCCTGCCGGAACAGCCATTCGCCGAAGCCGCAGGTATGCCCGGCCAGGCTCTCGGAAATCCAGGTGTAGATGTCGGGCCCGGCCGCCGATCCGAAATCATGGTTCAGGTAATGGATCGAGACCTGCGCCTCGCCCGGCAGGGCTTCCTCGGCCACTTCCTTGAGCTGATGCAGCGCGATCGAGGGAATCTGCAGCGAAGAAAACGGCATGTTCACGAGTGCGATACGCATGGACCTTCCCCTTTGTCCTCTCCCCGGTCGTGGCAGTGCGCCCGCCCTGCCTGCTCAGGCTGCCTCGGCCCTGATGACGCCGTTGATGTCGCAGGAAATGCCCATGGAAACAACCACTTTCCGTGCACCGGTAAAGGGTGTGCGGCCATGGGCGGCGAGCATGTTGTCAAGGATCAGCAGATCACCCTGCTGCCAGTCGAAAGTGCGCGTCTCGGCCGCGAAGGCGGCGCGCACCTCGGCCAGGAGCTCCGGCTCCAGCTCGCCGCCATCGCCATAGAGCGCCCGGCGCGGCAAAGCTTCGGGACCAAGCAGCGCCTCCATGTCTTCCCAGACGTCCTGACCGAGGGCGGAGGGATGAAACAGATGCGCCTGATTGAACCAGAGCCGCTCGCCGGTGACCGGATGGGGGGCCACGGCCTGGCACGTCTGGGCGGTGCGCAGACCGCCCTCCTCCAGCCAGGTGACCTCGATCCCGCGCGCCGCACAGAACCGCTCCACCTCGCCCCGATCCTCGGTCTGAAAGACGGTCGGCCAGTCGAGATCGAGCCCCGGCTGATAGCTGCGCACATAGCGGATGCCGCGCGCCGCCGCCCGGTCCATCACATCCTGTCCGAGCCGTGCGGTCACGGCCCGGATGCTGGCAAGCGGCGTCTGCCCGCCGGTTTCGGGCGGGATGAGGCAGGAAAAGACGAGGCGCAGGGGCCATTGCCGCTGATAGGCGTTCTCGCAATGCAGCGGGATATGCTGGTCGGGCGGATATTCCGTCGCCGTCATCACCCCGGCCCCAAGCCCGGTGCGCGGGGTGGAGCGATAGGTATAGTCCAGCGTGGCCGGCAGCAGCCGGTCGCGCGCGGCGGCGAAGGCTGCGGCATCGGGCAGAGCCAGACCCCGGATCAACACCATGGGATGATCCGCTGCCAGCGCCTCGACAGCCTCGCGATGCTCCGCCAGCCAAAAGGCCGCATCGGGCCGGCCCGCCACCCTCACCAGCGCGGCCGGATCCTCTTCGCCGAACAGCGGGCTGGCATGGAACGGTTCAGACATCCCTGTCCCCCTCCTTCCAGAGCGCGCCCAGGAGCCGGGCGAGGGCTGCCGGGTCGCGCTGCAGCATGTCCTGATGGGTGCCAGGGTGGACATGTGTGGTGATCGTGCTGCAGAAAGCCTCCCAGCCATGTGGCCGTTCGGCGTTCTCCTCCGAACGGATCAGCAGGACCGGCATCGCCAGCCCGCCACCCTGCCAGCCGGAGGCGAGCCGGATATTGGCCTCGGCCCGGGCACGCAGGCTTTCATCCCCGCCCGCTGCCGCCACGGCCTCGCCCATCTCCTGCGCCTCGATATGCACCTCGCGCCCCGGCGCCTGCGAATCGAGCAGGATGGGACGCACCTCGCGCCCACGCCCGGCCAGTCTAGCCGCTACCGCCGCCGCCAGCACCGCCCCCAGCGACCAGCCCGCCAGATGAACGGGGCCCTCCGGCGCATCGGCCGCGATGGCCTCGGCATAGGTTTCGGCAAGCTGGGCCAGGTCACCGAAATCCCGACCCTGTTCGACGGCGACAAGGCGCTCCGGCCCCGCCCATGCACTGGCCAGCGGCTCATAGCACCGCCCTGCCCCATCGACCGGATGCAGCAGATAGACGGGCGCACCCTCCCCCTCCTTCAGGGTTCGCAGGGAGCAAGGTCCCACCTCCTGTGCGAGTGCCGCCGCCAGGCCTTGAGGGCTCGCATGGGCGAACAGGACAGGCAAGGCGATCTCCCGTCCCAGAGCCTCGCCCAGCCGGGCGGCCAGCTTCACCGCCAGCAGCGAATGCCCGCCATGGGTGAAGAAATTATCCTCGCGGCCCAGCGGATCGGGATGGTCCAGCACCTCCGCCATGGCCAGGGCGATCCGGCTTTCCATAACGCCGACCGGGCTGGCGCCCGAGGTCGGTGTCGCCGCCCATGCGGTGCCCTGCAGCGCCCGCCGGTCGATCTTGCCGGTCGGGGTCATCGGCATCGCGTCCACGATGCGCAGCCATGAGGGCAGGAAGGCCTCGGGAAGCCGGGTGGCGAGAGCCGCGCGAAGATCGGCCTCGCTTCCCGCTTCGGGACCGCTGACGAACGCGGCCAGGGCCTTCCCGGTCCCGGCCTCACGCTCCAGCACGGCGGCATGGGTGACGCCCGGGAGCCCCAGCAGGGCCGCCTCGACCTCGTCGAGCTCGATCCGCACGCCGCGGATCTTCACCTGTCGGTCGGTGCGGCCAAGGAAGTGCAGCCGGTCATCGGGGCGCAACCGGACCCGGTCGCCGCTGCGGTACCAGCGCGTCCCTTCGGCCTCCACGAACGCCGCTGCTGTGCGCGCCTCGTCGCCCAGATAGCCGAAACCGACCCCCGGGCCCGCTATCCAGAGTTCACCCGGCACGCCCGGCAGGACCATCCGGCCGGCCGCGTCGCGCACGCTCAGGGTGAAGCCGGGCAAGGGCCGCCCGATGGCGGGTTCGCCACCCGCCTCGCAAAGGTCAAAGGCCGCGCAGATCGTCGTCTCGCACGGGCCATAGCCGTTCAGCATGCGCCTTCCGGGCGCCCAGCGATCCACAAGCTCGGCCGGGAGGGCCTCGCCGGCTGCGACCAGCACCCGCAGATCGGGAAGCTCGGCCACCCCAAGAGCCGAGAGCGCAGAGGGCGTGATCGTCATGTGGGTGATGGCGCGCGCACGCAGTGTCGTCGCCAGCGGCGGCCCTGCGGCCAGATCGTCGCGCGGGACCGTCACCAGCGTGCCGCCGCCGATAAGGGTCGTGAACACCTCCCAGATCCAGGCATCGAAAGCCGGGGAAGCGAGCTGGATGACACGCGAGCCCGGGCCGATCTCCATCGCCCCGGCGATGGTCCGCGCCAGATGGGCGAGCCCGGCTTCGGGAAGGATCGCCGCCTTGGGCGTGCCGGTCGAGCCACTGGTGAACTGGATGTAGGCGGTCCCCTCGGGGAGGCTGGTTGCGCTGGCGGTCAGCATCTCGCGCATGACCGCGCGCCGGGCCTCGGGCAGGTTGGGATCGATGAGGGCGATCGGCATGTCGCCGAGGATGGCAGCCACGGCCGCGACCACCCGCGCGCCGGGATCGTCCGTCTCGATCACCGCAAGCGGGCCGACCTCGCCCGCATTCTCGGCCCGGTTCAGCAACTCTGTGCCCGACAGCCCCACGCCATCCATCTCCAGCACCGGGCGTGCGCCTGCTTCGCTCAGCGATGCACGCAGCAGCGCACTCAGCTTCGGGATCGGGGAAGCCTCGGCGCCGGTGCAGAGGCTGAGCAGGGGATCAGGCAACGACCCCGCCGGCAGGGTGTCCGGGGCCTCGACGATATCGCGCAGGATCGCGACCCAGGCCTCGGCCCAGCGCTGGACGCTCGCCTGATCGACGAGCCCGGCATTGAACAGAAAGCCTCCCTCGATCTGCCCGTCGGGTCGGCCCCGCAGGCTGAGCGCCAGATCGAAGGGGGCGGTTGCCACCCCCAGCCTCTCGCCGATCACGCGACCGTCGCCTGAGAGACCATCGGCGATCTCGGCACGCTCCTGCCAGTCGAAGACCGTATGCATCAGCGGCGTCCGACCCGGCGCACGAGGAGGGGACAGCATCGCGATGACCTGCGCGAAGGGGATCAGCGCATGGCTCATCAGATCAGCCCGGGCCAGGCTGATCCGGTCGATCAGCGTGCGCGCGGTCGTGCCGTCATCCAGTTTTACCCGCAGCGGCAGCGTGTTCAGATAAAGCCCCAAGGTGCGTTCATGGCCCTCCGGCCGGTTGGTCACCGGCAGGCCGATCAGCAGGTCGTTGCTGCCCGAGAGCCGGTTCAGCAACCGCGCATAGGCCGCCAGGAGCACGGCATGGCGTGTTGTCCCGCGCGCCCGCGCCCGGGCGTCGATCGCCTCGCCCAGCCCGGCATCGAGCGTCACCTCGACCAGCCCGCCCTGCCTGCGATCATCGGGCCGGCGCGGCCGGTCGGTCGGCAGGTCGAGCCAGGGGGAAGCACCCTCCAGAGCCGTGCGCCAGAAGGCGGTCTCCTCGCCGAGCCTTGCCTCAAGCTCATGCTTCCAACTGGCGGCATGGTCGCGATAGCTGGCCTGTGGCGCCGGCAGCAGCGGCAGGCCAAGCAGCATGCCGGCAAGTTCCGAGGCCAGAACCGCCAGCCCATCGCCATCGGCGAGGATGTGATTCAGCGTCAGCACGATGCCGCTCTGATCGGCGCCGCGCACCAGCGCCAGACGCCAGCTCCGCCCCGCCTGAAGGTCGAAGGGCTGGCGCGCCTGCACCTCGGCCATGCCCTGCATCGCGTTCGCGAAGCCGTCGGCATCATCGCGAAGGCTGATATCCGCCTCCGCCTGATCGAGCAATTCGATCCGGGGCTCCCCGCCGGCCTCCCGCCAGGCTGTGCGCAGGATGGGATGACGGCGGGCCAGTTCGGTTGCCGCGGCCCGCAAGCCGGCCTCATCGACCGGAATGACAAGCCGGAAGGCGGCCTGCATTACATAGGCCGTGCCGCCCGGCCCGGCGATGCGATCCTCCAGCCAGAGCTGGCGCTCGGCCGGTGAGGCAAGCAGGGGTGCGTTCTGATTGGCGCTGCGCGGAGCTGCGGGGTGCAGGCCATCGGCTGGTCCAAGCCGCGCGGCAAGCCCGGCCGGTGTCGGTGCGGCCGCAAGATCGGCAAAGGAGGGAGCGGCACCCAGATCGCGCTTGATACGCGCCAGCAGACGGATCGCCTTCAGGGAGGTGCCGCCGAGCGCGAAGAAATCGCTGCCGGCCTCTGCTTCGCTGCCCGTTGCCTCGCTCCAGAGATTAACCAGCCGGCTGACAAGCCCGGCATCCGCCTGCCCGTCTGCAGCGGCCGGGGCCTCGACCCCGTGCGCAGGCTCGGCCCCGCGCGCCGCCAGAGCCTTGCGGTCAACCTTGCCGTTCGGGGTGAGAGGGAGGGCATCAAGCCTCGCGATCCGCTCCGGCACCAGCTCCGCCGGCAGGATCGCCTCAAGCGCCGGGCGCAGGCTGGCAGGGTCGGCGCTTCCCGTGACAAAGGCCAGCAGCTCCGCCTCCAGCGCGCTGCCCCGCATCACCACGGCAGCGTCGACAACGCCGGTCTGGCGGCGCAGCACGGCCTCGACCTCGCCCGGCTCGATCCGATGACCGCGCACCTTCAGCTGCTCATCGGCCCGGCCGAGATAGTCGAGCTTTCCATCAGCGCGCTGCCGCACCCGGTCGCCACTGTCATACATCCGCGCGCCGGGCTCCGGGGCGAAGGGATCGGCGATGAAGCGCTCAGCCGTCAGCGCGGGGCGGCCCCAATAGCCTGTCCCGACACCGCTGCCTCCGATGAACAGGCGGCCGGTGATGCCCGGCGGCACCGGGTTCAGATCGGCATCAAGGACATGGAGCCGCACATTGTCGGCCGGGCCGCCGATAGGGACCCCGGCGGCCTGTAGATCCTCGGCACCGACCTCGTGCACCATGCAGCCGACGGTGGTTTCGGTCGGGCCGTATTCGTTGAACAGCCGGAGGCCGGGAACCCTGGCCCAGCGCGCCGCCACATCTCCGGCCAGAGCCTCCCCGCCGATCACGAAGGCGTGGGGCGCCTCCTTGAGGGCGTCCGGGTCCAGCCGTTCGGCCAGCATGGCAAGATGGGATGGGGTGAGCTTGACGAAGCCCGGGACCGGCCCGCCAAGCAGCCGTGCTGCAAGATGCTCCACGCCCCCTTCATCGGGCAGCAGGTCGATGGCCCCGCCGGCGATCAGCGGCGCCCAGAAGCTCAACACCGTCGCATCGAAGGCGGTGGCCGTGACGACGGCCGTATCGGCGCCGCGCGCCAGCCCGAACACATCAACGGCCCATTCGAGATAGTTCAGCGCATTGCGATGGCTGATCAG
>CAZPBH010000135.1:0-4784 GCA_964584645.1 uncultured Rhodospirillales bacterium
CCGAAAGCGCATCGGCCTCCTCCAGGTTCAGGACATGAGCAAAGGCCGCGTTCAGCGCCGCCTGACCGCAGAGGGTGCCGATCCGGTTGGCGATGAAGGCGGGGGTATCCTTCGCGCGCACAACCCCCTTGCCGAGATGACGGTCGGCGAAGTCGGTGATCCGCGCCACCGCCGCGGCATCATTCTCGGGCCCGGCCACCAGCTCCAGAAGCCGCATGTAGCGCGGGGGATTGAAGAAATGCGTGATCAGGAAGCGCTGGCGCAGCCCTGGCTCCATGCCCTCGGCCAGCAGGGCCCGCGGCAGGGTGGAGGTGTTGGAGCTCAGCACCGCATCATCCCTCAGCACGGGGGCGAGGCGGGCATAGAGATCGCGCTTGACGGTGCCATCCTCGATCACGGCCTCGATGACCCAGTCGGCCTCCGCCAGCGGGGCCAGATCGCCCAGATGGCCGGGCCGCAGGCGCCGGGCGAAGCCCGGATGCATCAGCGGTGCCGGCTGCGCCTTGCCGAGCCTCGCGATGGAAGCGCGGGCCCGTGCGGCGGGGTCCTCCCCCTCGGCCGTGACATCCAGCAGGTCGACCTGAAGGCCGGCATTGGCGAGATGGGCGGCAATACCAGCCCCCATGACACCCGCGCCCAGCACCGCGGCCCGTTGCAGGGGCGGCGGCTCTTCGGCGCTCACACCGCCTCCAGCACGGTGGCGATGCCCATGCCGCCGCCGATGCAGGCGGTGGCCAGCGCCAGGCTCTTGCCTTCGCGCCGGAGCAGGCTGGCGGCCTTGCCGGTGATACGCGCCCCGCTGGCGCCCAGCGGATGGCCGAGCGCGATCGCCCCGCCATCGAGGTTCAGCTTCGCTTCATCGAGGCCAAGTTCGGCCTTCACGGCCAGAACCTGGGCGGCGAACGCCTCGTTCAGCTCGATGATGTCGATGTCTTCCAGCTCCAGATGCGCGCGGCCCAGCGCCTTCTTCGTGGCGGGCACGGGACCGATCCCCATGATCGAGGATTCGCAGCCCACCACCGCCATCGCGCGAAGGCGCGCCCAGATCGGCAGGCCGGCGGCCCTTGCGGCATCCTCGCTGGCGATCAGCACGGCTGCCGCCCCGTCGGTCAGCGGCGAGGAGGTCGCCGCCGTGATCGTGCCCTCGGCCAGAAAGGCAGGGCTCAGCTTCGCCAGATCCTCGGCGGTGCTGCCAACGCGGATGGTGCCATCGGCGGCCACCTCTCCGGCATCGGTGAGGATGGGCACGATCTCTTCGGCGAAATGGCCCGCAGCACTCGCGGCCGCGGCGCGCTGATGGCTCTGCAGGGCGTAGCGCTCCTGCTCGATGCGCGGGATGTCATGGCGTTTCGCCAGATTTTCCGCCGTTTCGCCCATGCCCATATAGGCCTGCGGATAGTCTTCCATCTGGCGCGGGTTGGGCATCGGGTTGAAACCCGGCATCGGCACCCGGCTCATGCTCTCGACACCGGCACAGATGAACATCTCGCCCGCCCCGCTGGCGATGGCGCCGGCAGCCATGTGAATGGCGCTCATCGAGCTGCCGCACCAGCGATTGACGGTGACGCCTGCGGTGGTGATCGGCAGGCCGGCAAGCGTGACCACCTGCCGGCCGATATTGAAGCCCTGCTCGGCCTCGGGAAAGGCGCAGCCGACGATCAGATCCTCGACCCAGCCGGGATCGATGCCGGTGCTGGCGACCAGATCACGGACCACAGCGGCCAGCAGTTCATCGGGGCGGGTGCGGGCCAGCGCGCCCCTGCCGGCGGCGTGGAAGGGCGAGCGGCGATAGCCGCAGATGACGGGGCGCGGGCTCATGACGCCACCTTGTCGGCCGGGGCGTCGCTGGCGGCCTCGTGCTGGGCGACGACATCCTTGCGGCTGAGCTTGCCGATCATCGTCTTGGGCAGCGGCTCGGCACGGAACTCGATCTGCTTGGGGATCTCGATGGCCGACAGATGCTCACGCAGGAATTCCCTGAGATTTTCGGCGGTCAGCTCCTCCCCCTCGCGCAGCTTGATCCAGGCCTTCACGGTCTCGCCGCGATAGGCGTCGGGCACGCCGGCGACGATACATTCCTCGACCGCCGGATGCTGGTAGATCGCCTCTTCCACCATGCGGGGATAGACATTGTAGCCGCCGGCGAGGATCAGATCCTTGATGCGGTCGACGATGAAGAAATACCCGTCCTCGTCCATGGTGCCGATATCGCCGGTGTGGAACCATCCATCGACGAGGGCCTGGGCGGTCTCTTCCGGCGCCTCCCAATAGCCCTGCATCACCTGGGGGCCCCGGATGCAGATCTCGCCGCGCTCGCCCGGGCCCCGTACCGTCACCCTGTCATCGGGGTCGACGATGCGGACATCGGTGGCGGGGATCGGCAGGCCGATGGCGCCGTCGCGAACCTCACCCGTCACCGGCTGGCAGATCGCCACTGGCGCGGTCTCGGTCAGGCCGTAGCCCTCCAGCAGGCGGCAGCCGGTCAGCCCCTCGAAGCGCGTGCGCACCTCGGCCGGCAGGGCCGCCCCGCCGGAGATGCACAGCCGGATCGAGGTCAGATCGTAGCGCTCCAGGTCAGGGGCGTTGTTGATCGCCGTATAGATCGTGGGCACGGCCGGAAACAGGGTGGGGCGCTGGCGATGGATCGCCTGCAGCAGCGCCTTCAGCTCGAAGCGCGGAAGGGCGATGATCTCGGCCGCGATCATCACCGCGAGGTTGAGTGCCACCGTGTTGGCAAAGACATGGAAGAACGGGATGACCGCCATCATCCGCTCTTCCCCCTGCCGGGCATCACCGAGCCAGGCCAGGCATTGCGCGGCGTTGATGGTGAGATTGGCATGGGTCAGGCAGGCGACCTTCGGGGTGCCGGTGGTGCCGCCGGTGAACTGGAACAGCACGCAATCCCCGGCCGGGTCGATGGGAACCGGTTGCAGCGCCGCGCTGGCGCGCATGAGCTGCCGGTGCGGGATGATGCGGGATTCCGATGCAGCGGGCCGCCGGATCTCGCCGCCCTTCACCAGCCGGAAGGCGAGACGCTTCAGGGCGGGCAGGCTGCTGGCAAAATCGCAGAGGATGATACCCTTCAGCGCGGTTTCGTCGAGCACCGCCAGCACCTTGTCGAGCAGCGCCTTGAGATCGACGGTCACCAGGAAGGTGGGGGTCGTGGCCCGACAGAGCCGCGCCAGCTCGCGCTCGGCATAGAGCGGATTGCAGTTCACGATGATCCCGCCGGCCTTGGCGATGGCGTAATAATAGATCGGATAGAAGGGGCAGTTGGGGAGCATCAGCGCCACCCTCATGCCCTTTTCGAGACCCAGCTTCTGCAGCCCGGCAGCCGCCCTGTCCACCTGGCCCGCAAGCTCCCGATAGGTGAGCCGTGCGCCCATGAAGTTCATGGCGGGCGCATCGGGGTGACGCGCGGCCGCCTCCTCCAGCAAACCGTGCAGCGTGCCGCCTGTTGGCGCGCTGTGCCAGTCGAGCCCTTCGGGATAGCTGGCCAGCCAGGGACGGTCGGTGGACCCCCCGGACTTGTCGCCCTTCAGCGCGGTAACAGGTTCCGACATGGCAGAAAGGCTGACCTCTTGGCACGGAGAACAGAACAAGCCTATCTAGCCGCTGGAACGCCCACAGAAAAGCCGTGACAGGTGAAAAACGCTGTGCCTTAATGCGCCATGCGCGGGTTTTGGCTGGCTCGAACAGAGCGCCGGTGACGTTGGCGGATCAGGACGATACGACCGACATGACGGCACTGATCGTGCACCATCATCGTGCATCTTCCGTTGTGCGGCAGGCGTGGGCGTGGGCACCTGCGCCGTCATGTGGCGGAGGGTTCGGTTCAGGTCGGGAGAGTATCAAGTCGGGTGCAAATCCGGGTCAGGGCCCTGGCCCGCATGTCCCGCCTTCAGGGGGTCTGGTAACTTGAGTAGCGACGATTTCGGCGGCAGTCAGCGCGGCCGCATCAAATGGTTCAACAGCGTCAAGGGCTTCGGCTTCGTCACCGACGAGGCTTCCGGCCAGGACATCTTCCTGCACGTTTCCGTCCTGCAGCCGCTCGGCATGCAGGAGATCGGCCCGGGCGCCACGGTCGACTTCACCGTGCGTGAGGGGCCGAAGGGCACCATGGTCGACCAGATCATCGAGGTGGACGAATCCACGGTTGAGGAACAGCCTCGTGGTGGCGGCGGCGGCTTTGGCGGCGGACATGACCGGGGTGGCTTCGGTGACCGGGGCGGCTTCGGCGATCGTGGCGGCTTTGGCGGCGGGCGCGACCGCGGCGGGTTCGGGGATCGCGGTGGCTTCGGAGATCGCGGCGGGTTCGGGGATCGCGGCGGCTTCGGCGACAGACCCCCGCGCCGGCTGGGCGAGCGGCGCCCGCAGCGCGAACCCGACCTTTCCGACGCCGAGGAGCATGAGGGCGAGGTCAAGTTCTACAAGTTCGACAAGGGCTTCGGCTTCATCGTCTGCAACGGGCTGGACAGCGACGTGTTCATCCACCGCTCCACGCTCGCCCGCTGCCGTGTGCCTGAACTCGAACAGGGGCAGCGCGTGCGCGTGAAGGTGAAGGACGTCGAGAAGGGCCGCGAGGCGGTCTGGATCGAACTCGCCTGAAGCGTGGCCTCAGCTTAAGCATCCGATAACGCAGGGTTGATAGGCTTCCGACGGACTCAACTTCGTCGGAACTCCTTTCCTTGCGCACCGGCCGGTCTTTTCTCCTCGTGACGGTCGCCATCGCCCTGGGCTTCATCGCCGGCGGCGATGCGCTGGCACAATCGCTCGTCCTGCGG
>CAZPBH010000135.1:4794-6223 GCA_964584645.1 uncultured Rhodospirillales bacterium
TCAGGGTGCCGGGGGTCGAAGGTTTTCCAAGAGCCGCCCCTCTCGCCACACCGCAGGGTGCGTTCATCACGATCTGGCAGACCGATCTGCCGGGTGCCTCCGATGATCGCACCATCACGCTGCCGCTGATCGCGGGCCATGGCGGCACCCACGACTTCACGGTCGATTGGGGGGACGGCACGACGGCGCGCATCACCTCCGCGAGCGACCCCGACAGGTCCCACACCTATACGACCCCCGGCACCTACACGGTCCGCATCACGGGCGAGATGGGCGGCTGGGCCTTCGATGGCGGCGGCGATGCCCCGAAGCTGCTTGAAATCAGCGGCTGGGGGCCCTTCAGCTTCGGGCTGCGCGGCTATCTGGAAGGGGAGTTCGAGGGCGCGATGAACCTCATGCGGGTCAGCGCCGCCGATGTTCCCGTCATCGCCGGGAACGAGTTGAGTGCCGCCTTCCTGAATGCCGCCGCGCTCACGACCATCGACCGGTTCAACGACTGGGACATGAGCGGCGTCACCGACATGACATGGTTGCTTCAGGGCGCCCTGCTCTTCAATGCCGACATCAGCGGATGGCAGGTGGGTCAGGTGACCTCCATGCAGGGCATGTTCCGGGATGCGCGTGTCTTCAATGCCGACATCCGTGGATGGGACGTCGGCAATGTCGAGGACATGCGCCTGATGTTCGTGAACGCCGACGCCTTCAACCGGGAGATCGGAGGCTGGAACGTTGCGAAGGTGCGCGACATGTCCTTCATGTTCCGGGAAACGGACAGTTTCAATGCCGACCTTTCAGCCTGGACGCCCACGGATGTCACGGACATGACCGGCATGTTCCAGCTGGCGACGGCGTTCAACGGCGACATTTCCACCTGGCAGGTCGCCTCCGTCCAGGACATGAACTGGATGTTCCGTGACGCCGCCAGTTTCGATCGGGACATCTCGGGCTGGAACGTGCAAGGCGTGACCAACATGAACCAGATGTTCCACGGCGCGATCAGCTTCAATCGCGACCTGTCGGGCTGGGACGTCGATCAGGTGACCGACCATATCGACTTCGACCGCAATACGCCTGCCTGGACCGCGCCGAAACCCGGCTTCTGAGTATCGGGCCTGTCCGCCCCCTCAGAACGGCCAGACAATCGGAATGAAGATCAGGGCGAGCACGACCAGCAGCGCCTCCAGCGGCAGGCCCATCCGCCAATAATCCCCGAAACGGTAGCCGCCCGGCCCCATGATCAGGGTGTTGTTCTGGTGCCCGATCGGGGTCAGGAAGGCCGAGGAGGCCCCGATCGCCACCCCCATCAGCAGCGGGTCCGGGCTGACCTGCAGGGTCTCCGCCACCTGCACGGCGATGGTCGCCATGACGACGGCGGTGGCGGCGTTGTTCATCACATCCGAGACCGTCATCGTGACGATGATCAGGATAC
>CAZPBH010000136.1:0-1783 GCA_964584645.1 uncultured Rhodospirillales bacterium
CTGTGTTCGCGGCGCTGGATCACCGAACAATATGACTCGCTCGTGGGCGGCAACACGCTCGTCGGGCCTGCCGTGGGCGATGCACCGGCAGCCGATGCAGCCATCGTGCGGATCGATCACCCCAGGGCCGGGCGCAAGGCGCTGGCGCTGACCAGCGATGTGACGCCCCGCTACTGCCTCGCCGACCCCATCGCCGGCAGTCGTCAGGCGGTCGCCGAGGCCTGGCGCAACCTGATCGCCTCGGGCGCGGAACCGCTGGCGATCACCGACAACATGAATTTCGGCAATCCGGAGAAGCCCGAGATCATGGGGCAGTTCGCCGGCTGTATCGAGGGCATGGCGGAAGCCTGCAACGCCCTTGGATTCCCGGTCGTGTCGGGCAATGTCAGCCTCTACAACGAGACCGAGGGGAGCGCCATCCTGCCCACCCCCACGATCGGCGGTGTCGGCCTGATCCGCGATTCGGCTCGGCGCATGACGTTCGATCTCAAGGCCGAGGGTCAGGCCCTGCTCGTCCTCGGGACGATGAGCGGCCATCTCGGCCAGAGCCTGTATGTGCGCGAGATCCTTGGCCGCGAGGAAGGGCCACCGCCGCCGGTCGATCTGGTGGCCGAGAAGAAGACCGGCGATCTCGTCGGCATGCTGATTGCCGAGGCCTCGATCACATCCTGCCATGATCTTTCAGATGGCGGTCTGCTCGTCGCACTGGCGGAAATGGCTCTGGCCGGGCAGATCGGCGCCCACATCACCCATGATCCCGGCACCGGCGACCCGGCCGGGTTCTATTTCGGCGAGGAACAGGGGCGCTATCTCGTGGCGGCGGTCGATCCGCTGCCGGTCATCGAGGCCGCCCGCAAGGCCGGTGTCGAGGTCCTGTTGCTCGGGCGCACGGCCGGCACCAACTTGACATTGGCGGATGGGTCGTCGATCACCCTGCGCGACCTGCGTGAGGTGCATGAGGGAACCCTGCCCGCCCTTGTGAAGTCCGTCTGACCCTGTCTGCAAGCACAAAAAGGATAGAGCGCGCATCATGGCCATGGCCGCCGCCGAAATCGAGAAGCTGATCCGGGAGGCGTTTCCGGATGCCGAGGTCCGGATCGAGGATCTGGCCGGTGACGGGGACCACTACGCCGCCGTCGTGGTCAGCGAGGCCTTTGCCGGCAAGAACCGCGTGCAGCAGCATCAGATGGTCTACAAGGCCCTGAAGGGCCGGATGGGCGGCGAGCTGCATGCGCTGGCGCTGCAGACCTCCCCGCCCGAAGCCAAGGGCTGAAAATCGCCCCTCCCCACCCGAAACCGAAGACAACCCGCGAGACACCATGACCGACACCACGCGCGACCAGATCCAGCAGACCATCGACACGAATGAGGTCGTGCTGTTCATGAAGGGCACGCCCGTCTTTCCGCAATGCGGCTTCTCCGCCGCCGTTGTCGGCGTCCTCAACCATCTCGGCGTGAAGTATCAGGGCATCGACGTCCTGCAGGACGACGCGCTGCGCCAGGGGATCAAGGAATTCAGCGACTGGCCGACCATCCCCCAGCTCTATGTGAAGGGCGAGTTCATCGGCGGCTGCGATATCGTGCGCGAGATGTACGAGACCGGCGAGCTGATGGAGATGTTCAGCACCAAGGGCGTGGATATCCAGATCCAGGCCTGAGGCAGCCGCGCCCGAGTGCGAAAAAAAAGCCCGCCGGATGGCGGGCTTTTTTGCGTGTGGCGTTGAAGTTCTTCAGCGCGAGTAAAATTCGACGACGAGGTTCGGCTCCATCTGCACCGGATAGG
>CAZPBH010000136.1:1793-6223 GCA_964584645.1 uncultured Rhodospirillales bacterium
CGCATGAACGTGCCCTGCATCTTCGAATGGTCGACCTCGATGTAATCGGGCACGTCGCGTTCGGCGGACGCGGCCGCGACCACCACGACATCCAGCTGCTTCACCTTGTCGCGAAGCTCGATCACATCGCCATCCTTCACGACATAGCTCGGGATGTTGACCCGCTTGCCGTTGACCTTCACATGGCCGTGGCTGACGATCTGGCGGGCGGCAAAGACGGTCGGCACGAATTTCATGCGATAGACGACCGCATCCAGACGACGCTCCAGCAGTTCGATCAGATTTTCCGAGGTATCGCCGCGACGGCGGGTAGCCTCCTGATAATAGGCCTGGAACTTCTTTTCGCCGATATTGCCGTAATAGCCCTTCAGCTTCTGCTTGGCCATCAGCTGGATGCCGTAATCCGACACCTTCTTGCGGCGCTGGCCGTGCTGGCCCGGGCCGTATTCACGGCGGTTCACCGGGCTCTTGGGGCGACCCCAGATATTGGCGCTCATGCGCCGGTCGATCTTGTGCTTGGAATGCGGGCGCTTTTCGCTCATGACAAGCGGCCTTTCGCGTTGGTTGCTGTTTCTGGCTCTGTTGTCCCCGTAGTCCGACCCCGAGGGCGTTGCGCCCCCGGGCGGCTGGAACGCCGGTCTTGATTGCGCGAACGCCCGTTCGCGGCCTCAACCGACCCTCACATTCCGGGAAGTGCCTTCATCTAGACCAGCTGCCTTCAAAAAGTCAAAGCCGTTGGCAAGATTGGCCCCTGACAAGGCGGTTCGGGCCGGTTCCCTTGACCCGAGCGGGTCACGCGCCCTACATGCCGCAGGTTACCGGAAGTCGGACACATGCCGTGCCGACCCGTCGAGACAGTTCAAGATGAACGGAAGGAGGCCGTTGATGTCCCGTTTCACACTCGCCACCGCGCTCAGCCTCAGCTTCGCGCTCACCGGCCTTGCCGGCACGGCCGTCGCCCAGGAAGAGGGCCCGGAGATGTACATCGCCGATTGCGCGACGCCGACGGCGCCGGAAATCCCTGAAGGCGAAAGCGCCACGATGGAGGATATCCAGGCAGCAATCACGGCCTTCCAGGCGTACAACACGCAGGTCAGCGCGTATCAGACCTGCATGGAAGAAGCCGTCGATGCGGCCGAGGGCGAGATCGACTCGGAAAAGCGTCAGGAATGGCGCGACATGGCCAATGCCGAGATCGACAAGGCCCAGGAAGTTGCCGCCACCCTGCGCGAAGAAGTGCAGACCTTCCAGGAAATGAACGGCAACTGATCAGAAGCTTCCCTGAAGCGAGTTTGGGAAAGGGCGCCCGTTGGCGCCCTTTTTCATGCGCCTATTCTGAAGGCGGGGCCTTGCGCAGGGCCTTGATGACCCCGAACAGGGTCCGGACGTCCTGATCGGTCGGCGCCATGCGCAGGATCATCGCCCGCAGATTGCGCATCATGGTCGGGCGCATGTCCGGGCTGGCGAAGAAGCCTCCCGCCTCCAGCCCCGCTTCCAGAGCGGCCACCATCCTCTCGACATCCCCCTTCGCGGCCGGGAAGGTGTCGCCCATCGGCAGCTCGACCGGCGGGGCTGCATCCTCGCCGGCGGCAAACCAGGCATGGCCCATCAGCAGCACCGCCTGCGCCAGGTTGAGCGAGGCAAAGCCGGGGTTCAGCGGGGCGGTGATGATCACATCGGCCCGGGCGATGTCTTCATTCTCAAGCCCGCTGCGTTCGGCGCCGAACAGCACGCCCACCCGCTCGCCCCGCCCCGTGCGCCGCCTGATTTCCACCGCCGCAGCCTGGGGGGTCATCACCGGCTTCACCATGCCGCGCGGTCGCGCCGTGGTGGCCAGCACGAAGTTCAGATCGGCAAGGGCGTCGTCCAGATCGGGATGGGCGCTTGCCCCGGCCAGCACCATATCGGCGCCCGAGGCGGCCGCAACCGCCTTCTCGTTCGGCCAGCCATCGCGCGGATCAACAAGCCGCAGCTCGGTCAGCGCGCAGTTGAGCATCGCGCGCGCTGCCGTGCCGATATTCTCGCCCAGCTGGGGGCGCACAAGGATGACGACCGGCGCCCCGGCGCCAAGCGTGCCCGGGTCACCCCGGCCCTTTTCCATCACACGCCGATCCGTTCCCGCCATGGGACAAGCTGCTCCCGGAACTTCAGGCGGCGGCGTGGAGCCGGACGGTCGCCTCGCGCCGGTAGAGCCGGTAGATCAGGCTGTCATAAAGCGCATTGAACGAGGCATCGATGATGTTGGCTGAAACGCCGACCGTGCGCCAACGCTCGCCCTGGGCGTCCTGGCTCTCGATCATCACCCGCGTCACGGCGCGTGTACCGGCATCCGGGGTCAGGATCCGCACCTTGTAGTCCACCAGATGCACGCCCTCCAGCTCCGGATAGACCGGGACAAGGGCCTCACGCAGGGCGCTGTCGAGGGCGTTCACCGGGCCATTGCCCTCGGCGACCGTCATGTCGACCCGGCCTTCGACCGCCAGCTTGACGACGGCTTCCGACATCGTGACCAGCTCGCCCTTCGCATTCCAGCGCCGTTCGTCGAGCACACGAAACTGGATGAGGCGGAAATAATCCGGCACCTCGCCCAGCATGCGCCGGGCCAGCAGCTCGAAACTCGCCTCCGCCCCATCATAGGCATAGCCTTCATATTCGCGCTGCTTGACGGTGTCGAGCAGCTCCGGCAGCCGCCTGTCGCTGGCATCGACCTCAAGCCCGATATCACGAAAGCGCGCCAGGATGTTCGAGCGGCCGGCCTGATCGCTGACAACGATGGTGCGCTGATTGCCGACAAGGGCCGGGTCGATATGCTCGTAGCTCTTGGGGTCTTTCTCGACCGCCGAGACGTGCAGCCCGCCCTTGTGGGCAAAGGCGCTTTCCCCGACATAGGGCTGGTTGCGATTGGGCTGGCGGTTCAGCCGGTCATCCAGCACACGGCTGACATGGGTCAGCAGGTGCAGATCCTCTTCCCGGACATTCGTGCGGTAGCCGAGCTTGAGCATCAGATTGGGGATGATCGAGATCAGGTTGGCATTGCCGCAGCGCTCGCCCAGCCCGTTGAGCGTGCCCTGAACCATGCGCACCCCGGCCTCGACAGCGGCCAGCGAATTGGCGACCGCGTTCTCGGTGTCGTTATGGCAATGGATGCCGAGATGTTCCCCCGGCACGATCCCGCACGCCGCCTTGACGATATCCGCGACCTCGCCCGGCAGCGTACCGCCATTGGTGTCGCACAGGACAATCCAGCGTGCCCCACCCTGTGCCGCCGCCTTCAGGCATGCCAGCGCATAATCCGGATTGGCCTTGAAGCCGTCGAAGAAATGCTCGGCATCGAACAGGGCCTCACCGCGCGCTTCCCGGGCGGCCCGGACCGAATCCTCGATCAGCTCGAGATTTTCCTCAAGGCTGACACCGAGCGCGACCGTGACATGAAAGTCCCAGGTCTTGCCGACGAGACAGGCAGCCTGGGCACGGGCATCAATGACAGCGCGCAGGCCGGGATCATTGGCAGCGCTGCGCCCCGGACGGCGCGTCATGCCGAAGGCCGCGAGCCGCGCCCGCGCCAGCCGGGGAGGCTCGCCGAAGAAGGCATCATCGGTTGGGTTCGCGCCCGGCCAGCCGCCCTCGATATAGTCGATCCCGAGCCGGTCGAGCTCGAGCGCTATCGCAGCCTTGTCAGCCGCGGAAAAGTCGACACCCTGGGTTTGCGCGCCGTCGCGCAGCGTGGTGTCGTACAGGGTCACCAGATCGGTCATGATCGGTTGACCTTAGTCGGTGAGACCGCCCAGGGGAAGCATCCTGGCACCCCGGGCTCAGGCCGCCAGACCGCCGAGACGCTTCTGCGCGCGCTCCCGGCCGATAAGCGGCAGCAGGGTCGCCATCTCCGGCCCGGCTGCGCGCCCGGTCAGGGCCAGCCGCAGCGGCATGAACAGCTCCTTGCCCTTGCGCCCGCTCGCCTGCTTGAGGTTGTCGGTCCAGGCGTTCCAGGTGGCGGCACCCCAGGGCTCCTCCGGCAGCAGGGAGGCCGCCTGGGCTGCGAAGGCGGCATCCTCGATCACCGGCTCGACCGGTCCCTTCGCCACCTGCCACCAGTCCCTGACTTCATGCAGATGGGCGAGGTTCGGGCGGACCGCCTCCCAGAACGGGGCGTCCATCGCTTCCAGACCCCATTCGCTCAGGCGATCGCCAACGCGCTCGAAGGGCATGATGTGCATCAGCCGGGCGTTCAGCCGCTCCAGCTCGGCCGGGTCGAAGCGCGGGGCATTGCGTGAGGTACGCCGGATGTCGAAGCTCTGGACCAGATCGGCGTGGCGCACGAAGGGCTCGACCGGATCGGCGCTGCCAAGCCGGGCCAGCAGGGAGAGCACCGCCACCGTTTCATAGCCGGCCTCGCGCAGCTGACCGATGGACAGGGCAACAAGGCGCTTGGA
>CAZPBH010000137.1:0-6216 GCA_964584645.1 uncultured Rhodospirillales bacterium
TGGCATCGCTGCCGCCGTCGAATGCCCAGCCGCCCATCTCGCCGGTGATGGTGATCACATGGTCGGTGGCGGGGGCTGAGAAGGTGCAGAAAGCATCGCCAAGATTGGCCTCAGTGATGGTTTTGGTTTCCTGCACGGGGTCGCCGCATGCCAGGGTGAAGTTATGTTCCTAGGTGTCGCCTGGGTCGGAAACCAAGGGTAAGGTCACCGTCTGGTTGTCGCTGATGCCCGGCTGGTTCGTATCCCAGACTGTAACGAAAGCGCCCGAAGGATCGGGCTGCAGGCGCGCCGGCTGTGTGGGGCCGGCGCTGACCCCCTCCAGCCCCGGCACCTTGAAGCGAAGGACAAGGTTCTGGGCATCGGCGACACCCGCCGCCAGCGCGACCAGTCCGGCCATCACGCCGAAGATTACAGCACGCATCACGTTCTCGCCCTGTGGTTCGCATCTTCAAGGCAAGAATGGGGGTGGCTGGATAAAGAATTGGTGAAAAACGGGGGCTGAAGCACAGACTTGCCGCCCCGCTCAGATCATCACCGTTTCGCCCTCGCGGGTGAAGAGATGGGGGGCATCCTCGCTGCCCACGGCGGTGATGAACCGCTCGATGGTCGCGTCGTCATGCTCGGGCGCATGATGGCTGAGCTTGGGGTGCCGGACCCCGGCCCGCCGACACAGCGCGAGTGCCGTCTGCCAGCTGCCATGGCCCCAGCCGCGCTTGCTCTCGTAATCGCCGATGTCGAAGGTCGCATCCATGATCGCCACATCCGCGCCTGCGATGAAAGCCATCAGTGCGTCGTCATGCGGGCCCTCATCGGGCTCGAAATCGGTGACGTAGCAGACCGCCCGGTCGTTGCATTCGAAGCGATAGGCGGTGGCGCTGCCGGGATGGTTCAGGCGGTGGGTGCGCAGCGTGATGCCGGGATAGGGCTGAAGCGTCGCCCCGGCGTCGAAATCATGGAACGCCTCCAGCCCGATGAAGCTGTCGATGGGCATGGGCAGGATCGGGGACTGCATGAAGCGCTTGAGGGCCTCGCGCACCGGCTGCTCGGCCGCCAGATGGCCCGCCCAGATGCGAAAACGGTTGGTGCCGTTGTACAGCGGGCCGAAGAACGGCATGCCGTGAATATGGTCCAGATGAAAATGGGTCAGGAACAGATCGGCGGAGATGCCGCCACGCGGATGGTCGGCGCTCAGCTTCTCGCCCAGCGGCTTCAGGCCGGTGCCGGCGTCGAGGATGAACAGCCGGTCCAGACAGCGCAGCTCGATGCACGAGGTGTGGCCGCCGAATCCGGCAAAGGCCCGCCCCGGGGTCGGGATGCTGCCGCGCACGCCCCAGAAGGTGATGGCGAAGGTCTCGGCCGGGCTCATGCCGGCGATCCGGGCGCGGAGGGCAGCTGCAGGGCATAGCCGCCTGCGCGGGTCACCAGGGCCGCCCGTGCGACCGGGTCGACCTCGAGCTTCTGGCGCAGCCGCCAGATATGGGTTTCAAGGGTTCGGCTGTTCTCGGGGTCGGCATAGCCCAGCACCTCCCCCAGAAGAGCGGCCCGGCTCACGGGCTCGCCGCCGGCCGCGATCAGGGCTGAGAGCAGCTCCGCCTCGCTGTCGGTCAGCATGATCGGCTGGCCGTCATCACGCATGAGGCGTCGGCCGGCAAGATCGACCACCAGGCCACCGAGGCGCAGAAGTTCCGGCGCACAGGCCCGGTCGAGCAGCACGCCCAGCCGGAGGCGCGGTTCGCCCGCTGCGGGAATGGGCAGGATGTGCCCATCCGATGTGCAGGGCAGCCCCAGAAGATGCAACGCCGCCGCCAGCGCGCGGGCTACCCCCGGCTCTTCCTGCGGCAGGCTGAATGCCTGCGCCGTCGCTCCCATTGACCGCCACCCGTGACCATGCGCCTCGTCGGATCACCTTAGCCCGGCCGGCCTCGGCGCAAAAGCCTCTTCCCGGCGCCCGTTCAGCGGGGTTGGGCGCGGTACGCCCCGCTTCGGCATGGCGGATGCATGGTGGGGAGCGGAGGTGAAACCCCATGCAGCCGATCCCGACGCACTTCGCCCCAACGCGGCCGACACCCTTCCCCCCCACACCCGCACCCCAGCCGGGGTCCGCCGTGCAGGACGGGGTGCGCCGGGAGGCTGCCTATCATCCCGAACCGACACCGCCAGCCGAGGCGGCCGGAACCGCCGAGGCCAGGACCGCGAGCCGCGGCGCTGGCGGGAAGCAGGAAGATGACGGGTTTTCCTTCTGGGACTTTCTCGACATCATCAACCCGCTCCAGCACATCCCCATCGTCAACCAGGCCTATCGGGCGCTGACCGGTGACAGCATCGACACCCCGGCCCGGCTGGCCGGCGGGCTGCTGTTCGGCGGGCCGGTGGGGCTTGCGGCCAATGTGGTCGATATCGGCGTGGAGCAGGGAACGGGACGCTCCATCGGCGGGCATCTCTGGGCCATGGTCGATGGCCGGGACGACGATAGTGCAGGATCCACGCCAGCATCTGTGGCCGAGACACCCGACCGGTTGGCCGCCTTGATGGCTGACGCCAAAGCCGCGCTCGGCCAGACGGCACTTCTGGCGCGGCAGGAGGATCCGCTGGTGGAGGTGCCTCCCGCGCAAGCCGGCCGAAGCGAGAGGACCGCCCGCTCTGCCCTGCCCGATCACCTCGACCCGCGCCTGCTGGCCCAGCTCCATGCCATGGCCGCCATCGAGGGCGCGGGCGAGGGCGAGGGCGAGGGACAGGCATCGCGCGGCCTGCCCCGCTGAAATCCCGCTCTCAGGGACTTTTGCATTGAAATGCAGGGCAGCAACGCGCTAGCCTCATGAAGTTGAGCCGCACAACAAACGCGGCCGCGGGAGGCGAGTGACCCATGACGATGATCGTCCGCACGGTGGCCGTGCTCACGGCCGGGTTCGTATGCGGCGCGCTGCTGATGAACGGCGTGCTGGCCCAACGTGGTGGCCCCGAGGCCGAATTCCTCTCTGCCCCGCCGCCTTCCCTTGGGCAGGAACAGCGCCCCTGGCATGGTGAGACCCTCGGTCATCAGGCGATGCTTTCCGGCGGCTGAGCTGGCCGGTTGGCCATCGGACAGCCGTTCCTGACCACATCAGCCATGCCCCCATCCGGTCCCCGGACCCTCCCCATCGACACCCCCTAGGCACTTCCCCTCCTTCTGGTATCATGCGATCTCGCGCGCTCGGGCTGCTGCCGGGCGCGGGTCCGGCAATGTGCCAACAGGGGGATGGCCCATGAACCTGATGATGTCCCAGCGCAACGAGGGCACGAGTGCGGAGGCGCTTGCGGCCTCGCTCGACCGTTATCTGCGCTATACCCTGGGCAAGACCCGCGCCACCGCGACCAAGAGCGACATCTACAAGGCGATGGCGCTGGCCGTGCGCGAATTCGTGGCGGACGGGCTGGTGGAGAGCCAGGGCCGGATCGAGCGCGCGCAGTCGAAACGCCTCTATTACCTTTCCATCGAGTTTCTGGTCGGCCGGCTGTTCGGCAACAACCTCTACAATCTCGGGCTGGAGGAAATGGCCCGGGAGGCGGCCAGCCTGATGGGCTTCGATCTCGACCAGCTGATCGACGAGGAATATGACCCGGCGCTCGGCAATGGCGGGCTGGGGCGCTTGGCGGCGTGCTTCCTCGACAGCCTCGCCACCCTTGATCTGCCGGGCTATGGCTATGGCATCAATTACGAATACGGGCTGTTCAAGCAGGCCATCGAGAACGGGGTGCAGATCGAGCGGCCCGATCACTGGCTGATCGACTGGTCGCCCTGGGAGATCGAGCGCCCCGATGAGCAGGTGCTGGTCCCGGTCTATGGCCGGGTCGATCATGCCTGGCACCCGGACGGCGAGTACAAGCCGGTCTGGCGCGACCGCGAGATCGTCGTGGGCGTGCCCTATGACATGCCGATCGTCGGCTATGGCGGCCGCACGGTGAATTATCTGCGGCTCTACTCCGCGCGCTCCTCCTCCGACTTTGACATCCGTTTCTTCAACGAGGGCGACTATATCGGCGCCGTCCGCCGGCAGATCGAGACCGAGACCATCTCCAAGGTCCTTTACCCGGAGGACTCCGTTCAGGCGGGCAAGGAATTGCGGCTGGTGCAGGAGTATTTCCTGGTTGCCTGCGCGATCCATGACATCATCCACAGGCACCTCGCCCATCATGACTGGTTCGATAACTTCGCCGAGAAGAACGCGATCCAGCTGAACGACACCCACCCCGCACTCGCGGTGGCGGAGCTGATGCGCGTGCTGGTCGATGATCACCGGCTGGACTGGGAAACGGCGTGGGGGATCACGGTCGAGGCCTGCGGCTACACCAACCACACCCTGCTGCCCGAGGCGCTGGAACGCTGGCCGGTGCGGCTGCTGGCCAAGGTGCTGCCGCGGCATCTGCAGATCATCTACGAGATCAACAGCCGGTTCCTGAAGCAGGTGGCCAGGCGCTATCCCGGGGATCAGGCCCGCATGGCCGCGATGAGCCTGATCGAGGAGGGCATGGACCCGCATGTGCGCATGGCGCATCTGGCGATGGTCGGCAGCCATGCGATCAACGGCGTCGCCTCGCTGCACACCCAGCTCATCAAGACGCGTCTCGCGCCCGCCTTCTTCGAGTATTTTCCGGATCGCTTCCATTCCATGACCAATGGCGTGACCCCGCGTCGCTGGCTGCTGAAGGCCAATCCGGGTCTCGCCCACCTGCTGACCGAGGCGATTGGCGAGGATTGGGTGACCGATCTCGACCAGCTGAAGCGGCTGGAAGGCATCCAGAACGATGCCGGCTTCCGTGACCGGTTCCGGATGGTGAAGGACGAGAACAAGCAGCGGCTGGCCGAGGTCGTCCGGCAGAAATGTCATCTCACCATCGATCCGACCGCGATGTTCGATGTTCAGGCCAAGCGCATCCATGAATACAAGCGCCAGCTGATGAACGCGCTGCACCTGATCCACCTCTACCTGACCATCGTCGAGGACGGGCGCGACCTGATTGTTCCCAGGGTCGCGATGTTCGCGGGCAAGGCCGCCCCGGGCTATTTCATGGCCAAGCTCATCATCCGGCTGATCAACGACATCGCCGCCGTGGTGAATGAGGACCCGAAGGTCGGCGACCAGCTGAAGGTCGCCTTCCTGCCCAATTACAAGGTGACGCTGGCCGAGCGCATCATCCCCGGCGCCGATCTGTCCGAACAGATCTCGACCGCCGGCTATGAGGCCTCGGGCACCGGCAACATGAAGTTCGCGATGAACGGCGCGCTCACCATCGGCACCCTCGACGGCGCCAATGTCGAGATTCGCGAGGAAGTGGGCGCCGAGAACATCTTCATCTTCGGCCTCAACGCCGATGAGGTCGCCGCCCATCAGGCCAATGCGACCTATGACCCCTGGGTCCCCTACAAGCGTGACGAAAAGGTCCGCCGGGTGATGGACGCGCTCGCCACCGGCCGGTTCTCGCCGGACGAACCGGGGCGCTACCGACCGATCTTCGATGCCCTGCTGCATCATGGCGACCGGTTCTTCCTGCTGGCCGATCTGGCGAGCTATATCGACGCGCAGGAAAGGGTGGCCCGGCTACGCCTTGACCCCGAGGGCTGGACCGACATGGTGCTGCGCAATGTCGCCGGGATGGGCCGGTTCTCCTCCGACCGGACGATCACCGAATATGCCCGCGACATCTGGGGGCTGGAGCGGGTGCGCGGGTGACAGCGGGCTCGGGCTCGGGCAAATTCCGATCGGATGGAATCATCTGATCGGAAAATTTGTCCCGTTTGACAATAAGTTAGATCTGATCGCGCCGCTATTTGAGGCCCGCGAAATCGCTGGGCATCATGGAGCCGTTGCCCAGATCCTCCACCTTGCTGGCGGTGACGCCGTCGGTGATCCAGAGCTGATAGCCGCTCACACCGTCATTCCACCCGAAGACAGCCCGGCCGCCGGAAATCTGAACGCCCGTCATCGAACTGTTGGTGGTGCTGCTCAGAAGCTCGGTCGCGTTGCCGGGCGTCCCGTCGGAAACAAAGACCTTCGCCTCGCGAGGGGAGATGTTGTTTGCGGAGAACAGGATGTTGCCGTCGCCCAGCGATATGCAGCACTGGAAATAGGGCAGACCCACATCGGCGCTGTCCACGACCACATAAGTCCCCGCTTCCGAGCCATCGGTCACGGCGATCCCCTGCCCGTTCGATGTCCCAAGCCGATAGGCGACGGTGCC
>CAZPBH010000138.1:0-3266 GCA_964584645.1 uncultured Rhodospirillales bacterium
TTCCATCGGTGCTTGAGGGCTGGCGGCCGGGCCTTGCGGCGGAGGTGCCGGCGGTTCCGCGCCGGGCAGGGCGCCCCCGGCGGTCGTCTGGTCGAGCGTCTGGATGCGGGTGGCGTCCTGCTGCCGGGCTGCAAGCGCCGATTCCAGCCGCTTCTTCATGAAGTCGGGTGGATCATAGTTGGAGACATCGAGACCGTTGAGCTTGGCTTCCAGCCATCCGCGCTGCTTGGCCTCGGGGCTGCCGTGCAGATTGATGGATTCCCATCCGCGCGCCTTGGCGAGGGCGATGACCGTCTGGACGCCCTTCTGGGTGAGCTTGTCGCCGTAAAGGCCGATGCGCTCGCCATAGTCGCGCACCCGCGAGGACCGGGCCTTGTCGTCGCGCAGCGCCTTGTCGAGCTTCTCGCGGTATTTTTCCTGGAAATCGTCGATCTCGTATTCGAAGCCGCCCTCGATCTGCTGCACGCCCAGAATGCGGGCACCGTCCTTCTTCGACAATCCGCGCGGCAGGAACTTTTCCGGCATCCCGTCAAAGCGTGCATCACGCTCCTCGCCGGCCGGGAGCTGGGTCTTCGCCCCGCCGCCGGCTGGCCCCTCGGAGCCCTCAACCCCCGGCTCTTCGGGCCTGGCCTTCGCGTCCGGGGTCTGGATCAGCGGCTTGCTGCCGTCGCTTGCGCTCAGCGATTCCTCGTTGAACGGCCCTTCCAGAGGTCCATCCATGCCGAGATCGCGCCGCAGCGCGTCGGCGGCCTCGTCGCTCAGCGGCTGGTCGCGCAGGCTGCGCTCATCGCGTTCCGACATGTCCTTGTCCCCCTCAAAGCACGAACCCCGTCACCCACGGGTGTACCCTACATCGTCGGAGTTTACGCGCCAATTCCCTGACACGGCGTTACCACCGGCCAGCCGCCCTGAAGCGGATGCCGGGCGGATCGGGAAAGGGAGCAAAAAAGGCGAGATGGAGAACGACCTGCTGGCCATGAAGGGCTGGATCGTGGCCGGCTGGCTCCTCGCTCTGGTTCTGGCCGAGCGGCTGATCCGGGGCACCGGCGCTCGCCTGCCGGACCGGGCGGAATGGCGCCGCTGGCGGCGCAATCTCGGCCTGTGGCTGCCCAATTTGCCGGGCTCGCTCATCGTGGTGGTGCCGATCACGGCCGGGGCAGCGGCCATCGCCCCGCCCTGGCGCGAGGCAATGGGGTGGTCGGGCGCGCCTGCCCTGATTGTGGATCTCCTGCTGCTTGACCTCTGGATCTATGGCTGGCATCGCGCCAATCACCGCCTCGGCTTCCTGTGGCGGTTCCATCATGTGCACCATCGCGATGCCCGGCTGGACGCGAGTTCGGCGCTGCGCTTCCATTTCGGGGAGGTCTGGCTGGCGGCCTGTGCGCGTGCCCCGGTGATCATCGCGCTGGACATCCCGCTTGCCCATGTCTTGGCGTTCGAGACGCTGGTGCTGCTGGCTGCCCTGTTCCATCACAGCGCCATCCGGCTGCCCGCGCGGGTCGACCGGGCGCTGGCCCGCGTCATCGTGACGCCGGGCCTGCATCATGTGCATCATCACCCGGTGCGTGCCGATACCGACAGCAATTACGGCACCATCCTGACACTCTGGGACCGGCTGTTTGGCTCGCTCAACCGGCGGACCGCCTGGCCCGGCATGCCCATCGGCAGCCCCGATGCGCCGGAAACCGGATTGTTCGCATTGCTGGTCGCGCCTGCACGCAGGACAGAATCTGCGCGCGGGGCTTGCAATTCCGATCCCCCATCGTCTACCTGAGCTCTTTCGCCCCTCGAGAGACAGAGGTAAGGAGCGCGTTACGACCGGTGCCGCAAGGCCTGTCCGGGAGCGCTCTTAAGGCGGGGTCATCTACTGGTTGGAGGACGCCATGGGTCAGCCCAGGAGTGCCTTCCAATTGGGGATCGACTTGGGTCATGCGTCCCGCGGGTCTGCGCCAAGGAAAGCCCATGCGGAAGCGCGCGAGATTCCGTTAGACGAACATAACGTCACCGAACACCCTCATCGCACGCGCCATGAGAACGCCGAGGCGACGAGCCGCGGTGCGCTCGATGCCAATTTCGACCATTTCGTCCGGCGCAACGGGCGGGTCTACGCCGGCGGTCACCTGATCGTCGATCTGTGGGACGCCCATCATCTGGACGATCTGGACCATGTCGACCGCACCCTGCGCGAGGCGGCCGAGGCAGCCGGGGCCACCCTGCTGCACATCCACCTGCACCATTTCACGCCCAATAACGGCGTGTCCGGGGTGGCGGTGCTGGCCGAAAGCCATATCAGCATCCACACCTGGCCCGAACACGGCTTTGCCGCGCTGGACATCTTCATGTGCGGCGATGCCGAGCCGGACCGCGCCATCCCCGTGCTGCGCCGGGCCTTCGAGCCCGCGACCATGCAGGTCGACACCCTGCTGCGCGGCGATACCGCCCTGGCCCTCGGCCGCCTGCGCGGCAAGGCAGCGTGACCCGGGCGCTGGCCCGCGAACCAGCGGAACCCCGCTGGTTCGAGGAAGAGCTGTATCCGCATAGCCGGATGCGGCTCAGCATGGATCGGGTGCTGTTCGAGGACCGTTCCGAGCATCAGCACCTGATCCTGTTCGAGAATGCGAGATTCGGGCGGGTGCTGGCGCTTGACGGCGCCACCCAGGTGACGACAGCGGACGAGTTCGTCTATCACGAGATGCTCACCCACGTTCCGCTGCTGGCTCATGGTGCGGCCCGCGAGGTGCTGATCATCGGTGGCGGCGATGGCGGCGTGCTGCGCCATTGCCTGATGCACCGCAATGTGGAACGGGCAACGATGATCGAGATCGACCGGGCGGTGGTCGATTTCTGCACCGAATGGATGCCCGGGATCAGTGCGGGCGCCTTCGAGGATCCGCGCAGCGAGCTCATCATCGCCGACGGCGCCGCCTTCGTGGCGGAAACCGACCGGCGTTTCGACGTCATTATCGTTGATTCGACCGATCCCGTCGGCCCCGGCGAGGTTCTCTTCCGGGAGAGCTTCTACCGCGCCTGCGCGCGCTGCCTGAGCCCGGGCGGGGTGCTCGTCACCCAGAACGGTGTCCCGTTCCTGCAGCCGGAGGAGCTGACCACCACACAGCAGCGGCTCGGCCGTTGTTTCGGCGATGTCGCGTTCTATACCTGCGCGGTGCCGACCTATGTGGGCGGACTGATGACGCTCGGCTGGGCAAGCGAGGACCCCGGGCTGCGCACCGTGCCGGAAGAAGAGCTGGCACGACGGGTCGCGGCCG
>CAZPBH010000138.1:3276-6202 GCA_964584645.1 uncultured Rhodospirillales bacterium
GGCGTTTCCGGGTGTCGGTACTGGACGCCGGCGGTGCACCGGGCGGCCTTCGCGCTGCCGGCCTTCATCGAAAATCTGCGTCAGGCGCCCGAGAACGGCGAACTTTAACGCTTTCCTCAGCAAGCCGCCCGAAACTGGTCCTGGTCGCACGTCACGAGCAGGATATCGGCAGGGTCGGGCAGGCATGTTTTCATCGCTGACATCCCAGCGTTCCCCCAGCATGCGCTGGCTTGGGCAGGTGCTGCTCACGGCCTGGATCGCCTCGGCCATGGTGTTCGCCTTCCTAGCCTCGGGAATCCTCATTGGCGGGATGCCCGTGAGCGGGCCGCTCGATCCCGACGCCCACAGGCTGCTGGATCAGTTGCTGCTGCTGTCGGGGGCGATATCGATCGCCTCGGGCGGGGTGGCGATGCTGGCAGGCCGGCTGGCGGTCGAGCGCGAGCGGCGCCGCAATGTGCGGCCGAGGCTGGACGGGCTGGCGGACGCCCTCGATCTGGTCGATGCCGGCATCGCCCTTTACGACGAACATGACAGGCTTCTGATCGCCAACGAGACCTACCGCGCGATCTACGGCCCCGGCCGTGACGCCATCCAGCCGGGCGCGGGCTTTGCCGACATCCTGGATCGGGCAGCCGGGGATGAGGTGTTTTCGATGCCCGAGGGCAGGGAGGCCTTCATCGCCGAGCGCCTTGCCGCCCGGGCCGCGGGCACGGACGCGTTCGAGAAGCAGCTGACCGACGGGCGCTGGATGCGTGTCAGCGACCGCCGGCTCGATGACGGGGCGCTGATCACCCTGCGCACGGACATCACCGAGCTCAAGGAACGCGAGGCCCGCCTGCATCAGAGCCTGCAGGTGATCGAGACCACGCTGGCGGCGATGCCGCTCGGGATCGCGGTCTATGACGGCGAGGACCGGCTGCTGTTCTGGAACGGCCAGGTCGCCGCCATGTTCGACCTGCCCGCGCATCTGTTGCATCTGGGCGCGCCGCGCGCGACGATCCTGCGCTATCTGCGGGCCCAGGGCGAGCTGAGCAATGACAAGGCCATGACCGACCATCTGGCGGAGCTGCGGCGCGAGGAATCGGTCATCCGCGTGCGCCCCAATGGCCGCCGGATCGAGATACGCCGGGCTGAAATACCCTCGGGCGGCCAGGTCGTCACCTTCCTCGACATCACCGAGAGCCACCGCATCCATGACCGGCTGGAACGCAGCGAGAGCCGGTTCCGGGCGCTCTCCGAGGCGACCTTCGAGGCTGTCATCCTGCATACCGCCGGGCGCATCGTCGATGTGAACGCCGCCACCCAGCGGCTGTTCGGCTATGCCGAGGACGAGCTGATCGGGCGGCGCCTCGACGATCTGCTGATCGAGGATACCAGCCCCGGACGCCCGCGCGAGCTGGAGCCCGGGGCAGAGCTCGCGAATATCGAGCATATCGGCCGGCGCAAGGACCGCTCGACCTTCATCGCCGAAACCTCGCTGACCACCATTCCCTATGATGGCGGCGAGGCGAATGTCGTCTCGATCCGTGACGTGACCGAACAGCGCGCGGCCGAGCAGGCCCTGCTGGAAGCCAAGGAAGAGGCCGAGCATGCGGCCCGTGCCAAGAGTTCCTTCCTGGCGATGATGAGCCATGAGATCCGCACCCCGATGAACGGGGTGCTGGGCATGATCGGCCTGCTGATCGATTCGAACCTGTCGGGCGAGCAGCGCCGCCATGCCCGGATCGCGCGCGAATCGGGCGAGGCGCTGCTGACCATCATCAACGACATCCTCGACTTCTCGAAGCTCGAGGCCGGCAAGATGCCGCTGGAGACACAGCGCTTCGGCCTGCTGCAGCTGATCGACAGCGTGATCGACCTGCAGGCGCTGCGCTGTGCGGAGAAGGGCATCGAGCTGATCAGCGAGATCGCCGATGATGTGCCGATGCATGTCCGCGGCGATGTCGGCCGGCTGCGTCAGATCCTGCTCAACCTTGTCTCCAACGCCGTCAAGTTCACCGAGACGGGGGCGGTGGCGATCAACGCCACCATGGACCATCGCGAGGATGGCGCGCGCTGGCTGCGCCTTGAGGTGGCCGATACCGGGATCGGGATTCCCGACAAGGTGCAGCCCTATCTGTTCAGCGAGTTCACCCAGGCCGACGCCTCCCTGACCCGGCGCTTCGGCGGCACCGGTCTGGGGCTGGCGATCTGCCGCAAGCTGGCGCAGCTGATGGGCGGTGATATCGGCTTCGAAAGTGCCGAGGGTCAGGGCAGCCGCTTCCATGTCGACCTGCCGCTGGAGGCAGATGGTCCCCCGATCGGCGCGCCGCTGGCGGGCCAGATCATCGGGCTGGCCCTGCCCGGGCGGGATCGGCTGGCCGACGCCCTCGCCCAGCAGCTCAGCCTCTGGGGCGCGCGGGTGATCCAGTTCGCCAAGGTCGACGACATGTGCCGCGAGGCTCTCGACGCGTTTCAGCGCGGCCGCCCGCTCGCCACCGCCATCTTCCCCGAGACCGAGATGGAGCATGCGGCCCCGCTGCTGCGGGCAGCCAATGTGCCCCGCCGCATCAAGATGAAGCCGCCGGAGGGGGCGTGCGGCTGCGGCAGCCATTTCAGCGATCTCTCCTTCTGCATGACAGCCCCCATCCATCCGGGCGAGCTGCTGCGCGCGCTGACCGAAGCTTCCGGCAGCGAGGAGCCGGTCGAACCCGCAGCAGACCCGGCCGACGAGGCCGAGCTTGGCACAAGGCGCGGCGCCATGCGCATCCTGCTGGCCGAGGACAGCCCGACCAACCAGCTGGTCGCCAGCACCATGCTGCGCCGGGCCGGCTTCAACGTCGATATCGTCTCCGACGGGGTCGAGGCGGTTCAGGCGGTGGCGAAGCGACGCTTCGATGTCGTGCTCATGGATATCTCGATGCCGCAGATGGACGGGATCGAGGCC
>CAZPBH010000139.1:0-6198 GCA_964584645.1 uncultured Rhodospirillales bacterium
GGATCGCTGCCAGTGCGAGGCGGTCGGGCTTGGCCTGCTGGCGGTCGAGGGCGGGGAGACCTTCAACCGGACCCTGCGCCGTTCCGAGCGCGACGCCGGCACGGTCACCGAATGGCGCCTGCTGATCAGCCGTCACGCGGTCAGCGGCCTGCGTCAGGTGGTGATGCGCGACAACGATCTGGCTCTGACCCGGCTGCGTCGTTTCCGCGAGGATGGTGGCGGGTCCATCGAGGCCGTCGCCCAGGAACTGCGCAGCACCATCGGCTATCTCTCGCGGCTGGGAATGAAGGGGGACAGCAGCCTGACGGTCGTGCTCGTCGGCACGCAGGAAGAAGTCGATCATCTGGCGGCCCAGCGCTTTCCGGTCGATCGCTGGCACGCCGTGCAGCCCGAGGTCTTCTTTCAGGCTGCGAATCTGAGCGCCCACGATCCCGAGGGACCGCGCCCGGAAGTGGCGATGATCGCCGAATACCTCGATCGCGGGCGCATGCGCATGCCGATGACGCTGGGTGGGAGGCCGCTGCAGGAGGCCATCCGCGTCGCACGCTTCGCCACGATCGCGCTGGCCTTCGCCCTCGTCGGCACGGCCGCCTGGGCCTCGGTCACAGCCTTGTCGCTATGGGATGCGAGTTCACGCGTCGCCGATCTCCGCAAGATCGAGGCCCAGCGTTCCGCCCAGGTCGGCAATCTGCAGCGCCAGGTCGAGGAGTTCGAATACGCGGCCGATGATGTCGACACGGTCCTGCGAATCCATCGTGAACTGCAGCAGACCCAGCCCGACCTCCTGCCGGTCGTGGAGGGCGTGGCGGCAGCACTCGGGCCCAATCTGCGCCTGACCCGGGTGAGCCTGACGCGGCTGCCGGCCCGCGCGAACCCCGATGGCACGGGCGGGAACCAGCCGCAGGTGGAAGTGCTGATGCAGCTTACCTTTGACGGTGAAGCCGACCTTGAGAGCGAGATCGCCGCGACCGAAGGGCTGGCCGCCCGGCTCCGGGACGTGTTCGAGGATCACCGCGTCGTGATCCGCCAGCGCCCGCTGGGCGCGTCGGTGGAGGATCTGTTCGCCGGGACGGTGGATACCAGCGTCGAGGAGGCCGAGCCCACCACGCGCGCGCCCAATCGCCGGCTCGCCATCCTGTCCGTGACCGGTCCGGTGCCCTCATGATCGAGCAGGCGATCGGACGCAGGCGCATGACCGCACTGGCGACGCTGGGCATCGCCCTGGCGGCGGTGCTCGTGGCTCAGATCATCCTCTTGCGGCCCTTCCTGCTGGGGGCCGAGCGCGAGATTGTCCGCCTCAACGCCAGCATTGACGACCTCGATTTTCAGGTCGGCGACCTCTCGGTGCAACTCGACACCCTACGCCGCGATGGCGAGGCCTATGAGGCCCTGATCGCCAGCGGCTTCGTCGGCGATCAGGCGCGCCTGGTGGCGCGCACCGCCCTCAACTCCGCCACACGGGCAGCCGATCTGCAGCGGCTGACCTTCTCCATTCAGCCGGTCGTCCTGATCGAGGATCCACGCGCATCCGAGCGCGGGCTCGAGCTGCAGCGCAGCCTGATCGACATCACCATCGAGGCCGCGCTCGATTCCGATGTCTATCGGTTTCTGGACCTGGTGCGGCGCGATTTTCCGGGTTTTCTCAGCGTCGAGACCTTCCAGATCGACCGCAGCGAGATCCCGCGTTCGGAGATGATCCGGGCGGTGGCGGCCGGCAGCCCGCTCCTGACGGCTCGGGTGACGCTCTCCTGGGTGACGCTCGCACGATCCTCCGATCTCGACGACGAGGATGGAGGCTCGTGATGCCTGGCCTCTCTTTGCGCTGGAGGAGGGCATGGGCCCGGGCACGGCTCGCGGTCGCGGGCATGGTCTTCATCGCGGCATCGGGTGGGGCGGCGTCCGTGCAGGCCCAGCCGCCCGGCCCGCCTTCGGTCCTGTTCACGGAGCGGGAGATCGAGGCCATCAGGGCCGCGCGCGAGTCCATCACCGGTGAGGTCGAGAACATCTTCGCCGAGCCGGAAGAGACGCCCGAAGAAGAGCCCACACCCGTCCGGAGCGGCCCGGACCGGCTCTACCTCGGGGCCATTCTCTATTTCGGCGAGCAGCGCTGGACCTTCTGGCTGAACGGCGAGGAGATCACGCCCGGCGACCTGCCCGACCAGGTGGAACAGGTGAATGTCTTTCCCGACGAGATCTTTCTTAGCTGGATCGACCGTCCGAGGGATCAGATCGTCACGGTCACACTCCGCCCGCGGGAAGGCTATGATCTCGCCGGAGGCCGCTATCTGCGCGACCTGGACGGGCTTCCTCTCGGCGATCTAGGCCTGCCCTGAAGGCGGCACGTCCCGACCTGCCCAACGATCTCAGCCAACGACTTCAGAACGAATAGCCCGATTCATCCTCGATCGGCGGGGGCGGGGCCTTCTCCTCACGTGGTCGCACGGGCGGCGGGGCTGATGCGGCGGCGGCCGGTGCGGCGGGTGCGGCCGTGTCGGAAGGGACCGGACGGGCGCCCGAGGCTGTGGGCGCCTCAGCCGGGGCCCTGGGCGGTGAGGGCTGGCTTCCGGCCGAGCTGCCCTCGCGGCGCTCCTCGACTTCGGTAGCGGCGACGGCCCGCGCCCGGTCGGCTTCCTCGCCCGAGATCAGATCGGCGCGCAGCAGCTGGCGCAGCGCATCGTCCATCGACTGCATGCCGAAGCGTGTGCCGACCTGGATCATGGAGCGAAGCTGGGCGGTCTTGCCTTCGCGGATCAGATTGCGCACCGCATCGGTTCCGAGCAGGATCTCATAGGCCGCCACCCGGCCGTTCCCTTCCTTGCGGGGCAGCAGCTGCTGGGCGATCACCGCCTCCAGCGAGCCCGAGATCATGGCGCGTACGGCTTCCTTGTCGCCGGCCGGGAACACGTCGATGATCCGGTCGATGGTCTTGGGGGCCGAGTTGGTGTGCAGCGTACCAAAGACGAGGTGGCCGGTTTCGGCCGCGGTGAGCGCCAGCGAGATCGTCTCCTGATCGCGCATCTCGCCCACCAGGATCACATCGGGATCCTCGCGCAGCGCGCTCTTGAGCGCACGAGCGAAACTGCGCGTCGAGCGCCCGACCTCCCGATGGTTGATCAGGCTGCGATGGGAGCTGTGCACGAACTCGACCGGATCCTCGATGGTCAGGATGTGCCGCTCCTGGGTGCGGTTGATGTGGTCGAGGATGGCGGCGAGGGTCGTCGATTTGCCGCTTCCGGTCGGTCCGGTTACCAGCACGAGGCCGCGGTGCAGGGTGGCCAGCCGCTTGAAGATCTCGGGTGCCCCAAGCTCATCGAGGCTGGGCACGCGGCTGGGGATCGTCCTGAAGACGGCCGAGGTGCCCTCCAGATTGCGGAAGGCGTTGATGCGGAAACGGGCATCGCCATGCGCGATGGCGAGGTCGAGTTCGAGGTCCTCGCGCAAGAGATCGAGGTCCTCGCTCGGCAGGATCTGACCCAGCATCGCCTCGATCTCCGGCCCCTCCAGCACACCCGTGTTGAGCGGTCGCAGGCGCCCGTGCACCCGCACGCGAGGGGCCGAGCCGGCCGACAGGTGGAGGTCGGAGCCGCCATGGGCCAGCAGGAAATCGAGGAGGTCCTGCAGATCGGTCGCCGGTGCCATGCTCATCAGGGCACCGCGCTCAGCAGCCGGCGGATCGCCTCCGATCCTTCACCGCCATTCACAAGCCCCGCGCCAACGATCATCAGCGCCGCCCCCAGAACCACTGAAGCGCCGACGATGAGAGCAAGTCGCCAGAAATTTGGCTGCGAGCCGGTCTCGACCGCTGCCATGCCGACACTGGCCAGCACCTGCCGACTGTCGACCAGCGCATCCTCCACATGCTCCTCGCCCACCTGGGCAGCGCCCCGACCGCAGGCGATGAGCATGGCCTTATCGGCCACAACATTGATGACACGGGGAATGCCGGCACAGCGCCGGCACAGCTTCTGGATCGCCTTGGGCCGGAACACCGCAAAGGCCGAGGTGCCGTTTTCTGCAACACCCTGGATGCGATGGGCGACATAGGCGACCGCCGATTCCTGATCCAGCCGCTCGGTCTCGAAGGCGAAGGGGATGCGCTGGGCCAGCTGGCGCAAGGCCGGCTGCTCCAGCAACGCATCAAGTTCGGGCTGGCCGAACAGGATGAGCTGGATGAGCTTGGTGCTCTCCGTCTCCAGGTTCGAGAGCCGGCGGACGGCCTCCAGCCCTTCCGCACCCAGCGCATGCGCCTCGTCGATCATCACCACGGTGCGCCGGCCAAGGCGATGGGTGGAGAGCAGGGCATCGGTGAGGCGCCGCAGCGCATGGCCCTGGCCTTCGCCCGTCGGGCCGGCATGATCGTCCGCACCCACTTCATGGGCGATCTCGGCAATGATCCATTCCGGGTCGGGCTGCGGATTGTTGATATAGGCCAGATCGACCTCGCCCTTCAGCTCGTGCATCAGGATCCGGCACATCATGGTCTTGCCGGTGCCGACCTCGCCGGTGATCTTGATGATGCCGTCGCCGCGCTTGAGGGCGAAGCGCACCGCCTCGATGATCCGCTGATGATGCGGATAGGGATAATACAGCTCACGCTGCGGGGTGAGGGTGAAGGGAAACTCCCGCAATCCGAAATGGGCGAGATAGGTCATCACCCCTCCTCGCGACTGACCGACGAAAGAAAGGTTACCCGCCGGATGATACCGGCATGGTCGAGCGTGGGACGGGCAAGACGGGAATCGCTCCGCAGGGCCCTCTGATAGGCCTCGAGCGCGGCTCCGGATTGTCCGGAACTGTCATAGGCGACGGCGAGATTGAACAGCAGGCGGGGATCATCCGGGGACAGCCGCCAGGCCCGCTCCAGCAGCCCGATGGCCTCCTCTGGTTGACCGAGCCGGAAGCGCATCTGGCCCAGCAGACCCAGAAGGCCGGCATCATCCCCATGGCGTTCGGCGAGCCGGGCCAGGCTGGGCTCGAAGAGTGCCGGGGCCGCCAGCGCCGCCGGGGCCACGGCGCGCTGAAGGAGCTCGGCATCCTCGGGCGCCAGATCGGCGAGCCGGTCGAAATCCGAGCGGGCGCCCAGCAGGTCGCCGGTGGCGGTGCGTGCCCGGATCAGCCCCTCCAGCACCTGTGTGTCAGAGGGAAAAGCCGCCGCCAGATCCTCATAGAGGGCCAGCGCGGCCGGGTGGTCGCCCGACCGGTAATTCTCGCGTGCCTCGAACAGGCCCTCCATCAGCTCGCCCGTCCGGTCGACAATGGCGGGCTGTGCCGGCCTTGCGGGGGCGATCGCCATCGAGGGGGCCGACGAGGGTGCCGTTTGCGTCAGATCATCCATCAATCGGACGAGCCGCTCACTGTCCAGCACGGTGGCAAGATCGCTGGCCTGCGAGCCCCTCGGACCGGTCTCTGAGCCAATATCCAAGGATCCTGTTGGGGGTGCGCTGGCGATCGTGGGTCCCTCGGTCAGGGTTTCGGGCTCTTCGGGATTGACAGAACCCGGATCTGCCGGTTCCAGATTTGCCATGGCGGGCGGTGCTGGTGTCGGAATGCCATCGGCAGGGGAAGCCCTGTCGAGAGGGGCGGCAGGGAGTTCGGGTGGCAAGCTTTCGGAAGCGAGGGGGGCCGCTTGCAGGGGCTCGGCCGGTGTATCGACAACGACGACCTGGGTGCCCGCTGCGGTCTGGTCCCGGGCCATGAGGGCGTCAAGGCGGCTCTGGACCCAGGGATCGTTCAGGGCGGCCACAGCTACGCCCACCAGCGTCACCGCACCGATCACCGAGCCCAGCAGCACGACTCGGCCGGGTCCGCGCGATGTTGATCGTCGGCCGCGCCCCAGTGGGAATTCCTGCGCCTTGTCGACGGCAGATCCTCCCGGCTTCGGTGCGTCCGTCAAGGCTTCAAGAAGACGGCTCATGCCTTTACACTACCACAACGAATCAGCGGTCCAGCCTCCTGCTGGCAGGTTTAGCCGAATGAGCCTGTCCTGTCGTCATTACCGCGTAAAGGTTGTGCCCATCCTGACAGAATGATAGGCGAATCACGGCGCGCCTGCCTAGCCATGGGTACCGTGAACAAGGTGGAACGAAGCGTGATCCGCACAAGAGCCGCAACGCCTGACTGCCCCGGGGCACGATCAGAGCGGAGCACGACAGGTGCAACTGTCCGTTGCGCCCTGCGTGCGTGGTCCGTGATGACCTT
>CAZPBH010000140.1:0-6190 GCA_964584645.1 uncultured Rhodospirillales bacterium
TCCATTTCGAGGCCGAACTCGTGGTCGACATCGGCAAGGCCGGCGTGAACGTGCCTGAGGGCAGCGCGAAGGATCTGATCTTCGGCTATGCCGTGGGCAATGACCTCACCCGCCGCGACCTTCAGCTTCAGGCGCGTGAGCAGGGCCGCCCCTGGGATACGGGCAAGGCCTTCGACCTGTCCGCGCCCGTCACCGCCATTCACCCGATCGGTGAAACCGGCGAGCTGACCAGCGGCAAGATCCAGCTGACCGTCAATGGCGAGGTCAAGCAGGACGCCGATCTGAAGGAGCTGATCTGGGACGTGAACGAGATCATCACCGAGCTTTCCACCCTGTTCGGGCTGGTGCCGGGTGATCTGATCTTCACCGGCACCCCGGCCGGCGTTGGCCCCGTGAAGCCGGGCGATGAGATGGTCGTCACCATCGAGGGCCTCGATCCACTGGTCACCCGGATCGCAGCATGAGTGCCGGCGCGCTCGCGCGTCTGTTCACGCCGAAATCCATCGCCGTGGTGGGCGCCAGCGCCTCACCCGGCAAGGCCGGCTATGAAGCGCTGAAGGTGCTGGAGAGCTTCACGGGCGAGGTCTATCCGATCAACCCGAAGGCGGAGGGCGATATCCTCGGCCACAAGGCCTTCCCCGCGCTTTCCGCGATCGGCAAGCCGGTCGATCTGGCCGTCATGGCCCTGCCCGCCCCTGCCTGTGTTGCGGCCGTCGCCGATGGGGCGAAGGCGGGTCTGGGGGCAGCGCTGATCATCTCCGGCGGCTTCAGGGAAGCCGGCGATGAGGGCGCAGCCTTGCAGGACGAGCTGATGCGGGTGGCCCATGAGGGCGGCATCCGTGTGCTCGGCCCCAATACCAGCGGCTTCGTGAACCCCGTCGATGCGGTGACCGCCAGTTTCGTGCCGGGCGTCGATACGGTGCGGCCGGGACCGCTTGGCATCATCGCCCAGTCGGGCGGGGTCAATCTTACGCTCGCCTTTCTGGCGCAGGCGCTGGGTGTCGGCACGCGTCTGGCGGTGGGGCTGGGGAACGCGCCCGATGTCGATGCGGCGGCCTGCCTCGACTTTCTGGCCGATGATCCGGAAACCCGCGCGATCGCGCTGCATCTGGAAGGCGTGGCCGATGGGGTGGCGCTGACCCAGGCGGTCCGGCGCGCGAGTGCCCGCAAGCCCGTCATCGCCCTGCTGGCCGGCAAGACCGATATCGGCACCTTCGCGCAATCCCATACCGGCAACCTTCTGGGCAATCACGCGCTGAAGAAGGCCGCTCTCGAAGCAGCCGGTGCGGTGGTCGTGGACACGACCGAGCAGCTGATCGACGCCGCCTCCACACTTGCCTGCCGCCGCCTGCCCCCGAAGAAGAACCCCGGTGTCGCCATCGTGACCGGTCAGGCCGGCCCGGGCCTGCTGATCCTCGACCGGCTGCAGGAGCAAGGGGCGGAGGTGCCCGATCTGCAGGAGGCCACCAAGGCCAGGATCGCGGAGAAACTGCCGCCGCTGACCTTCATCGGCAACCCGGTCGATACCGGCCGTCCCGGACCCAGCTTCGCCGATATTCTGGCCGATACGGCCGAGGATCCGGGGATCGACGCGGTTCTGGTCTATGCCATCCATGAGCCCGCCGCGATTGAGCCCGAAAAGGTCATCGGCGGGTACAGGGGATCGGCCCCGATCGTCTTTGGCACCATGGGGCCGGATGCTTTCGTGCGCGATACCGTCGCCGGCATGTGGGCCTCAGCCATTCCCGCCCTGCCCTCGCCCGAGCGCGCCGCCGACGCCCTGATCACCCTGATCCGCGATGCGCAGGCGCAAGCCCGGCGCACCGAACCGCCGGCCGTGAGCCTGAGCGTCGAGCCCGGGCGCCTCGCCGCCGCGACCGATGAACTTGGCGGCAAGGAGCTGATGGAAGCCCTTGGCCTGACCGCCCCGAAAAGGGTTGTTGCCACGGATCGCGATCAGGCTGGCGGTGCGCTGGCCACGCTCACGGCACCGCTGGCGGTGAAGGTGCTGGACCCCGCCATCCTGCACAAGACGGAAGCGGGTGGTGTGCATCTGTTCGTGCGCGATCAGGCGGGCCTCGATGCCGCGCTCGATGCCATCGACGCCATCCCGAATGGCGGTCCGCATCGGCGCTACCTGATCGAGGAAATGGCGCCCAAGGGCGTGGATCTGATCCTCGGCGCCACCCGGGATCCGGCTTTCGGGCCGACCGTGCTGGTCGGCATCGGCGGCACGGAAGCCGAGCTGCTGCGCGATACGGCCGCCGCACTTGCACCGGTGTCCGTCGACACGGCCAGGGCGATGATCGAGAGCCTGAAGATGGCCCCGCTGCTTCAGGGCTGGCGGGGTGCCGCCAGGGCGGATATCGATGCCGCCGCCCACGCTCTGGCCGTGATTTCGCAGCTCATTGCTGCCGCGCCCGAGATCGCCGAGATCGACATCAATCCGCTGCGCGTGCTGGACAAGGGGGCACTCGTGCTGGATGCCCTGATCGTGAGGAACGCATCATGACCAAGCTCTATACCTTCTTCCGTTCTTCGGCCGCCTTTCGGGTGCGTATCGCGCTCAACCTGAAGGGTGTGGAGCATGAGCTGGTGCCCAGGCACTTCCGCAAGGAGGGCGGCCAGCACCGCAAGCCGGACTACCTCGCCCTCAACCCCATGGGCCTGATCCCGACGCTGGAGGAATACGGCCAGGCGCTGACCCAGTCACTCGCGATCATCGAATATCTGGACGAGGTCTATACCCAGCCAAAGCTGTTGCCCGAGGACCCGTTCGAGCGGGCGCAGGTCAGGGCCTTCGCACTCGCCATCGCCTGCGACATCCACCCGGTCAACAATCTGCGCATCCTGAACTATCTGCGCGATCCGCTGGGCCATGATGACGAGACCGTCAACATCTGGGTCCGGCACTGGGTCGATCTGGGCTTTGAAGGCCTGGAAAGGATGGTGGAAGGCGACGGCCCCTATTGCTTCGGCGACAAGGTCACCCTCGCCGATCTCTGCCTCGTGCCGCAGGTGTTCAACGCCAAGCGCTTCGGGGCCGATATGGGCAAATATCCGAGGCTGAACGCCATCAATGACGCGCTGATGACGATCCCGGCCTTCGAGGCCGCTGCCCCTGCCAACCAGCCGGACGCGGAGTAGCGCCCGGCGGTTGAACCTGGATGATCAGGCGGCGTCCTGCTTGGCCGCCTGCTGGCGCAGCACATAGCGCTGCAGCTTGCCGGTCTGGGTCTTGGGCAGGGTTTCCACGAATTCGACGGCACGCGGATATTTGTAGGGGGCGATGGTCTTCTTGACGAAGTCCTGTACCTCCTTCACCAGCGTGCCATCGGCCGTGAAGCCGTCATTCAGCACGATATAGGCCTTCACCAGCATGCCGCGTTCGGCATCGGGCGCGCCCACGACCGCGCATTCTCTGGCACAGGGGTGCATGAGCACGGCCTGTTCGACCTCCGGCCCGGCGATGTTGTAGCCGGAGGAGACGATCATGTCATCGGCCCGCGCCTGATACCAGTAATAGCCATCCTCATCCCGGCGATAGGTGTCGCCAGTGACGTTCCAGCCCTTGATCACGTAATTCTTCTGGCGATCATCGGCGAGATAGCGGCAGCCCGTCGGACCCTTGATCGCCAGACGCCCCTCGCCCGGCCCGTCGAAGGGGTCGTCATTCTCATCCAGCAGGGTTGCGACATAGCCCGGCACCGGCTTGCCGGTCGCGCCCGGGCGGATATCCTCACCGCGCGCCGAGATGAAGATGTGGATCATCTCGGTCGAGCCGATGCCGTCGATGATCCGCTTGCCCGTTGCCTCGAACCAGCTGTCGGACGTTGCCCGTGGCAGCGCCTCACCGGCCGAGACACAGCTGTGCAGGCTGGAGATGTCGAAATCCTTGAGCATGCCGAGCATGGCACGATAGGCCGTCGGGGCCGTGAACAGGGTCGTGACCTTGTACTGCTGGATCGCCTCGATCAGCGTCTCGGGCGAGGCCTTCTCGAACAGCGCGGTCGTCGCCCGGAAATAGAACGGAAAGACGACCGACCCGCCAAGCCCGAAGGTAAAGGCAATCGGCGGCGTGCCGCAGAACACATCGCCGGCTTGTGGCTGCACGATATGCCGGCAGAAGGTGTCACCCATCGCCAGCACATCACGGTGGAAGTGCATGCAGGCCTTGGGGTTGCCGGTGGTGCCCGAGGTGAAGGCCAGCAGCGCCACATCCTCGGAAGCGGTATCGACAGGCTGGAAATCGGCCGGCTTCGCCGCCGCAGCCTCATCCAGCGCCCCGCCAGCGCCATAGCTCGTCAGATGCTTCAGCACCGGAGCCTCGGCCTGCGCGGCCGCCAGCTCGTCCAGCAGGCGATGATCGGAAATGGCGTGGCTGATCTCCGCCTTCTCGATGATCTGGAGCAGTTCCTTGGTGCGCAACAGCGGCATGGTGGCCACGACCACACCGCCGGCCTTCAGCACCGCGAACCAGCAGGCCAGCAGCATGGCGTTGTTGGGCGCGCGCAGCAGCACACGGTTGCCCGGCACAAGGCCCTGATCCTCGACCAGCACATGGGCAATCCGGTTGGACCAGGCGTTCAGCTCGTCATAGGTCCATTCATGGTCGGCCGCGATGACGGCCTTGCGGGCGCCATGGCCCTCGGCAATCGCCTTGTCGAGGAGTTCGACCGCCGCATTCAGACGTTCGGGATAATGGAGTTCCGGCAAGTCGAAGCGCAGTTCGGGCCATTGGTCGCGCGGCGGAAGATTGTCCCCTGCAAATGTATCGACATGGGCGCTTGTGGAGCTTGCCATCGCCGCTGTTCTCCCGGTTCGGTGTTGTGTAGGGTTGGGCCCGGCGCAAGCCGTCAGCCAAGGCCAAATGCTTACAGTTTCAACGATCTCGGGGTCAAGTATCACCCCCTTAACCGGCGAGGGCCGAGGGATGAAAAGAATCTTTGTCTTTATCAAATGCGAGCTGGGGCGCACCTACGAGGTGGCGGCACAGATCGTCGACGAGATTGCCGAGACGGGCGAACTGCACTCCGTTTCGGGCGAACATGACCTGCTGGCGCGCTTCGATCTGGACGGCGATGTCGATATCGGCCGCTTCGTCTGCGAGAAGCTCCAGCCCATCCCGGGCATAGCGGACACCTTCACGCTGGTCGCCTTCAACGCCTTTTCCTGATCCCTCTCACGACAGCGAGAATCGATGGGCTCTCCTTTTCTTTACGAACGGCGCGTGCGCTTCGCCGACGTCGATCCGGCCGGTATCGTCTATTATCCCGTCTATTACGACATGCTGAACGAGACCATCGAGACGTGGTTCCTCGGCCCGCTCGATTACGGCTTCAGGCAGATCCACATCGAGGAGCGGCGCGGCATGCCGCTGGCTGAGACCCATGCGAAATTCTACGCCGCCAGCCGGATCGAGGACCTGCTGACCTTCGAGCTGCATGTCGCCGATATCAGCCGGGTGACGGTCGACTGTGCGATCCGTGTGCGATGCGGGGAGTCGCATCGGTTCTCGGCCCTCCAGCGCATCATCTACACCACGCTGGAGCCGGTGAAGGCAATCTCGATCCCCGACTGGCTGAGCGAGCGGATGAGGCCCTTCTGCACGGAAGAGGCGGCGCAGGTCGTCAGGGAAGCCAACGCGCCCTGAAACCTTCTCCGACAGGACCGGCCACAAAAAAGGCGGGGACATCATCCCCGCCTTTTCCGTCTTGAGAAGGAAGCAGCCCGAGGCTGGCCTCAGAAGCGATAGGTACCCGTCAGGCCCCAGGTCCGCGGCTCGCCCGCGAAGATGAAGAAGGGTCCGAAGCTCGCCGAAGCGTCCTGACCGAAGACGAAATACTCCTCGTCGAACACGTTCTCCACGAAACCGGCGAGCTGGAAATTACCTTCTTGGTTTTCCCAGGTCAGCCGCAGGTTGAACAGGCTGTAAGGCTCCTGGCTGTCGGTCGGCTTGTTGGTCGGCTGGAAGTAGACCTGACCGGTGTAGATCCAGTCGATACGCGGCGTCACGAACCCATAGGTGCCGAGATCGGTGGTGTACTGGGTGCCGATATTGGCCGTGACCTCGGGGTTGAGCGGCAGCTTGTCGCCCACCGGGGTCGGGGAATTCGGGCCCGCTTCGGTGAATTCCGCATCCAGCAGGCCGAGCGCCCCGCTGATCAGCCAGTTCGGGGCCGGGGCGGCC
>CAZPBH010000141.1:0-5708 GCA_964584645.1 uncultured Rhodospirillales bacterium
GCAGGCTGTCGATCTCGCGCTTGTCGGAGAGCAGCTTGACGATGATGATGGTCGAGGAAAAGGTGAGCGCCACGGCAATATAGAGGCTCGTCAGCGCATCAAAGCCGAAGGCCAGCCCGATCAGGAAGCCGAAGAGTGTCGTGAAGGCGACCTGCCCCAGCCCGGTCATCAGGGCGACCGGACCCAGCGTACGCACGAGGTTCAGATCCAGCTTGAGCCCGACCAGAAACAGCAGCAACGCAATCCCGAGTTCGGCCAGCAGGTCGATATGCTCGGTGCTCTGGGCGATATTCAGCACCGAGGGTCCGGCGACGATGCCGATGACGATGAAGCTGACGATCAGCGGCTGGCGCAGCATCAGGCCGACGAACCCGCCGACCGCGGCCAGCACCAGCAGGGCCGCGATCTCATAGAACAGATAACCGCTGATCATCTCGGCCATGGCCGCCTCATCCTCCCCAAGTACCGCCCCTTCACGCCGGAGCATATCGGTCAGCGCCGGGGCCGCAAGCGAAACCGGACAGACCCTTGCCCGAATACCATCCGTGCCCCAGCCATGATTTGCGGGGCCGCGGGCGATGGCCTATCTCCGGGGCTCACGACCAACCATGCGGATGACGCGCGCCATGCTGTTCACGAAGAAGACCCCGGCCGAGAAACGGGCCGATTTCCGCGCCCAGCTGGAAAGCGGCAAACTGCTGCGCTTTCCGGGTGCGCACGCCCCGCTGGTCGGCATGGCGCTGGCGCGCAAGGGCTTTGACGGCCTGTATATTTCAGGTGGCGCGCTCGCGGCCGAGCTTGGGGTGCCCGATATCGGCCTGACCACGCTGAGCGAGGTGGCCCATCGCGCCCATCAGATCGCCCGTGTGGTCGATCTGCCCGCCCTGGTCGATTGTGATACCGGATTCGGCGAGCCCATGAGTGCCGTGCGGACCGTGCATCTGATGGAGGAGATGGGCCTCGCCGGGCTGCATCTCGAGGATCAGGTGAACCCCAAGCGCTGTGGCCATCTCGACGGCAAGGAGGTCGTTGATCGCGAGATCGCGGCCCGGCGCATCAAGGCGGCGGCTGATGCGAAGCGCGATCCCGGTTTCCTGATCTGTGCGCGCACCGATGCCCGCGCCATCGAGGGCCTCGACGCCGCCATCGACCGGGCGAAGGCCTATGTCGATGCCGGGGCGGAGATGATCTTTCCCGAGGCGATGCGCGATGAGAGCGAGTTCGAGGCCATGCGCAAGGCGCTCGACGTCCCGATCCTCGCCAACATGACCGAGTTCGGAAAAAGCCGGCTGCTGTCGGTGCAGGAGCTGGAAAATCTCGGGATCAACATGGTGATCTATCCGGTCACCTCCCTGCGCCTGATGATGAAGGCGGTCGAGGACAATTTCGACCGGATCAAGGCGGACGGCCATCAGAACAACGTGATCGAGGCCATGCAGACCCGCGCGGAGCTTTACGAGCTGCTGCGTTATGAAGACTACAACAGCTTCGACACCGGCCTGTTCAACTTCAAGGTCTGAGCCGCCAACCCAGCGACGCCGCGCCCGTCCCGGTTTCGCTTGAGCGCCGGAACGGCCCGGTTATCATGCGCCCGCCAAGGTCATGAGGGATGAGCGATGAGTGGTGAGTCCGACCGTTTCAGCGACAAGCCGCGGGTCGAGCAGATTACGGAGACGGTTCTGTTCACCTCCCGCTGGCTGCTCGTGCCCATGCTGATCGGGCTGGCGCTGGTGCTGCTGGTGCTGACCGTCCGCTTCGCGGTGGAGTTCGTGCGCCTGCTGGGGGCGGTGTTCGACAGCACCAAGGCCGATGTCATCATCATGACCCTCTCGCTCGTCGATCTGGCGCTGATCGCGACCCTGGTCGTGATGGTGGCGATCAGTTCCTACGAGAATTTCGTGAGTGCCATCGATGTGCGCAGCGGTCAGCGCAAGCCCACGATCTTCGGGCGGCTCGATCCCGGTGCGATCAAGATCAGGCTCGCCATCGCCATCGTCGCGATCTCCTCGATCCATCTGCTGCAGATCTTCCTGACCATCCCGGAAACCGAGGTCGACTGGGATTATTACACCTGGAAGGCGATCATCCACGGGGCCTTCGTGCTCACGGCCCTGGGGCTCGCCTTTGTCGAACGGATGGTCGCCATTGGCCGCCTCGACCGGGCGACGACGGTAGGGCGGATCACCGATTTCAGCTATGAGCCCCCCGACCCGGTCGAGCCCCGCAAATAGGTCATTCACACGGCTTCGGCCCGCATGACCGCCCGCGCTGTCTGCGGGTCGCGTTCGCGCGTCCGCCCCCCATATCCCGAAGGACTGGCTCAAGCCTGCCAACTCAACACGCAGCGCGGAAGCCTGCCTGCCCCGCGCCAGCTCAGGGAGCGAACGGAGAACCATGACCGAGATCAAGAAGGGCCTCGCCGGCGTCGTCGTCGACACCACCGCCATTTCCAAGGTGATGTGGGAGACCAACAGCCTCACCTATCGCGGCTATCCGGTGCAGGATCTGTGCGCGCATTGCAGCTTCGAGGAAGTGGCCCTGCTGCTCTGGCATGGCGAGCTGCCGAGCCAGGACGCGCTGCAGAAGTTCCGCAGCGACAATGCCGGGCTGCGCGAGATTTCCGATGATCTGATCGCCGTCATCCGGCACTTTCCCAAGGATGCCCACCCGATGGACACGGTGCGCACCGGCGTATCGTTTCTGGGCATGGAAGACAGTACGCTGGAGGACAACAGCCCCGAGGGCCTGATCGCCAAATCCTACAATCTCTTCGCCAGGATCCCGACGATCATCGCGACCGACTACCGCTTCCGCAACGGGTTGGAGCGCATCGCGCCCGACCCCAACCTGACCTTCAGCGAGAACATGTTCCACATGTGCTTCGGTGAGGTCCCGGATGCCGATGTGGTGAAGTGCTTCGACATCTCGATGATCCTCTATGCCGAGCACAGCTTCAACGCCTCGACCTTCACCGGGCGGGTGATCGCCAGCACCATGTCGGATGTCTATTCGGCCGTGACCGGGGCCATCGGCGCGCTCAAGGGGCCGCTGCATGGCGGTGCGAACGAGGCCGTGATGCACATGATGGACGAGATCGGCGATCCGGCTCATGCGGCGCAATGGATGAAGGATGCCATCGCCCAGAAGAAGAAGATCATGGGCTTCGGGCACCGGGTCTATCGCAGCGGTGACAGCCGGGTCCCGACCATGACGCAGGCCTATCACCGCATGGCCGAGATCAAGGCGAAGGAGAATCCTGACGCCCACAAGCTGGTCGAGATGTCGAAGATCCTGGAAAACACGATGATCGAGCTGAAGGGCATTCACCCCAATCTCGATTTCCCGGCCGGGCCGGCCTATCACCTGATGGGTTTCGACATTCCGCTGTTCACGCCCCTGTTCGTCGCCAGCCGGATCACCGGCTGGACCGCCCATCTGATGGAGCAATGGCAGGACAACAAGCTGATCCGTCCCCTGAGCGAATATAACGGCCCCGAACAGCGTGAGGTCGTGCCGCTCGACCAGCGTCAGGCGGCCTGAGGGCTCAGGGCCGATCCGCCGGAAGCCCGTCCAGCGCCGGGAGGGTCAGGCGGCCTCATCCAGGCTGTCGCGGCCCGAGCGGACGAGGGCCTCGTAATCCGCACGCAGCTGGCGGGTGACGGGGCCAACGGGGTAGGTGCGCGCATCGATGCGACCGATGGCGGTCACTTCCACGGCGGTGCCGGTGATGAAGCACTCCTCGGCCTCGGCCAGTTCGTCCGGCCAGATGGCGCGCTCGACCACCTGATAGCCGCGGCGCTTCGCAAGGTCGATCACGGTCCGCCGGGTGATGCCATCCAGAAAGCAATCGGGCGTTGGGGTATGGATCACGTCATCCTGCACCATGAAGAAATTGGCGCCCGTGGCCTCGGCCACCTGGCCGCGCCAGTCATGCATCAGCGCGTCGTCGAAGCCCTCGCCCTCGGCCTGATGCTTGGAGAGCGTGCAGATCATGTAGAGCCCGGCCGCCTTGCTGGCCGTCGGTGCCGTTTCGGGCGAAGGGCGTTTCCACGGGCTGGTCTTGAGGGCAATGCCCTTCTCCCGCGCCTCGGCCGAAAAATAGCTGGGCCATTCCCAGCAGGCGATGGCGACATTGATCCGTGTGGCCTGGGCCGACACGCCCATCTGTTCCGAGCCACGCCATGCGATGGGCCGCACATAGCCATCGGTGATGTTGTTGGCGCGCACGACCTCGTTGCAGGCGGCGTCGATGGTGTCGGCGTCAAAGGGGAGGGTGAAGCCCAGCAGCCGGCCCGATTCGATCAGCCGGTCGGTATGCGGGCGCAGCTTGAAGATATGGCCGCCATAGACGCGCTCGCCCTCGAAGACCGCACTGGCATAGTGGAGACCATGGGTGAGCACATGGAGCTGCGCATCGGCCCATGGGATCAGCTTCCCGTTCCACCAGATGAAGCCGTCGCGCTTGTCCATGGGCACCAAAGCCATCGTCCCTGACCTTTTCTTGTCTTCTGCTTCTCGCGACCGCCGGTTGTGGCGGGTCGGTTGATGCGGTTGGCTTAGCAGAGGTGTTGCGCGCTGGACAAGCGCAGCACCTCCGGCGTAGAAATGTCAACATTCCTGTCCTATTTCCAGCAGGATCCGACCGCGCTTTGCGAATGGCTGATTTCCGATGGCGGAACCGAAGACCGGGCCCAACCCCCTGTTCCTGCGCGAGGCCGAGCTGCGCGAGGGGATCGAGCGGCTGTATTTCGCCTATCGCGATTTCATCGGTGAAGCCGACGCGGTTCTTGACGAGCTGGAACTGGGGCGCGCCCATCACCGCGTGATCTACTTCGTCGGCCGGCATCCGGGCATCTCGGTGAGCGCGCTCCTCGAAATCCTCTCGATCACCAAGCAGAGCCTCAGCCGGGTGCTGGGGGAGCTGGTGGCCCGTGGCTATATCGAACAGGTGCCCGGGCAGGATGATCGCCGGCGGCGCTGCCTGACCCTGACCGAACAGGGCCGCATGCTGGAGCGTCAGCTGACCGAGGCCCAGATGCGGCTGCTCGCCCGCGCCTATGCCCGCGCGGGGGCGGAGGCCGTGGACGGTTTCCGCGCCGTGCTTGACGGCATGAGCGATCGGGGCCCGCCCCGCTCGCGCGCGGCCCGGTGAGGATGCCGGCCCCCTATGGCGACCGCCCGCATCTGCTGATCGTCGACGACGATCAGCGCATTCGTACCCTGCTGGCGAGGTTTCTGGTCAGCTGCGGGCATCTTGCGGTGCCGGCAGAGGATGCCCGGACCGCGCGGGCGCTGGTCGAGCGGCTGGAATTCGACTGCGCCATCGTCGACATCATGATGCCGGGCGAGAGCGGCCTCGATCTGGCGCGCTGGCTGATCGTGACACATGGCCTGCCGGTCGTGCTGCTGACCGCGCGCGGCGAGGCCGAGGATCGGATCGGCGGGCTGGAACTGGGTGCTGAAGACTACATCACCAAACCCTTCGAGCCGCGCGAACTCCAGCTCCGGATCGAGCGTATCCTGAACCGGGTGCGTGTCGGGGTGCGCGAGATCAGCCAGATCGGTCGATGGTCCTGGGACCGCGAACGCGGACGGCTGATCGACGGGGCGGAACAGGTGCAGCTCACCGATGTCGAGGCCCGGTTGCTGCGTGCGCTCGCAGCCCGCCCCGACCATCCCCTCGCGCGGGATGATCTGATCGAAGCGGC
>CAZPBH010000141.1:5718-6018 GCA_964584645.1 uncultured Rhodospirillales bacterium
GGGCTCAGCGCGCATGGCAGGGCAGTTGATGTGCACATCACCCGGCTGCGTCGCAAGCTGGAGATTGACCCGAAGATGCCACGCCATCTGCTGACCGTTCGCGGGGAAGGCTATGTCCTCCGACCCGATTGACGCGAGCCGGCGCGCGGCGCTGCTTGCCGGCGGACGTTCGGGCCCGCTGGATCCGCTGTTGCGGCGGCTGGCGCCGCGCACCCTGCTGGCGCGCTCGCTGCTGATCCTGATCCTGCCGGCGTTGCTCTTGCAGGCGACTGCGACCTTCATCTTCTTCGACCGGCACTG